>DAIEFO010000027.1 GCA_027325475.1 Desulfobacteraceae bacterium
AGAAAGGATGCGGTGCAGACGGCAAACAACGTGGCCCCGCGGGATGTTTTCTGATTCATAAAGCTATTCCTCAAGCCCATAACGCCGGAGTTTGCGCCACAGCGAAACGCGATCGATACCCAGGATGCCGGAAGCCTTGGTCTTGTTATTGCCGACCTGATCCAGCACCCAGGCGATATAAGATTTTTCATTTTCTTCGAGCGTGAGAAAATCACTCTTTCTTTGACACTGGATGTGAAATTTCAGTTGCTGCAAGTCCGCCGGCAGATGTTTGACTTCAATCCGGGAGCTGTCCGCCAGGGTGACGGCCCGATCAATGATATTTTCCAGTTCCCGGACATTTCCGGGAAATCCGTAATTCATTAAAATAGCCATCGCTTCATGAGCCATGTCATCCACATGTTTGCCTCTGGCTTCTGAAAAACGCTTCATGAAATGCTGGCACAGCAGTCCCAGCGTATCCTTGCGTTCTATGAGCGGCGGAATGTTCAGGGTAATGACGTTTAACCGGTACAGTAAATCCATGCGGAAAGCGCCGTTTTCCACCTCTGCCCTTAAATCCTTGTTTGTGGCCGCCAGTATCCGGACATCGATGGGAATTTCTTCATTACCGCCCACACGGATCAAAGTTCTTTCCTGAAGTACCCGAAGCAGTTTGACCTGCATGGAAAGCGGCATGTCGCCGATTTCATCCAGCAGAATCGTTCCACCCTGAACCGATTCGAACAATCCCTTACGGATACCTCTGGCGCCGGTGAACGCCTCTTTTTCATGACCAAACAGCTCATTGGCCAGAAGATCTTCACTGAATGCGCCGCAATTGATGGCTAAGAAACGTTTGGAAGCACGGCTGCTCAACCGGTGAATGGTTTTTGCCAGCAGCTCCTTACCGGTTCCGGTTTCCCCCAGAATCAGCACGGTGCAGTCTGTGGGCGCAATCTCCTCGATGGTGTCCTTCAGAGCTTCCATTTTGGGATTCTGGCCGATCAGAAGCGGAAACGATTCTTGAGACACAATCTGTTTTTTTAAATCCGCAACTTCCTGCTTGAGCGATTTTTTCTCGAGCGCCTGATGTACCAGAACCCGCACCTCGTCAATCTGGTATGGTTTGGGCAGATAATAAAAAGCGCCTTTCTGCATGGCCTCCACAGCGCTGGTAACCGTGGCATAGCCGGCAATGACGATGACCTCTGTATTCGGATGCTTTTCGCGAGTATATTCCACGACCGCCATGCCATCTATGCCCGGCATTCGCAGATCGGTCATCACCAGATCGAAATCCCCGTTTTCAAGCTCCTGGAGTGCCTTGACGCCGCTGTCCACACAAACGGTTTCAAAGCCTTCCTTACGCAGGACATATCCCAGATTTTCCCTGGCGATGTGTTCATCATCCACAATGAGTATCCGTTGCGGCATGATTCCGTATCTCCTTATGCAGGTTGCTGCAAGGGCAGGCGGATGGTGAACCGGGTGCCTTCGCCGAGTCTGCTTTCAACGGATATGACGCCCTGGTGTTTCTGGATGATGCCATATACCACGGAAAGTCCCATACCAGTGCCTGTTCCCACCGGTTTGGTGGTAAAAAACGGATCAAAAATGTGGTTGAAATGATCTTCCGGAATGCCTACGCCCGTGTCTTCCACCGTGATGACGGCGAGCCCGGCTTTCATGTCCGGCCTTGCGGAAATACGGATATGGCCGGGCGGTTGTGTAATGGCCTGAACCGCATTCATCAGAAGGTTCAGAAAAACCTCCTGGAGTTTTTGCGCGTCCAGGTTCAGGATCATGTCTTTGGGCACATCCCGCGTCACATCGATATCCGGCGGAATCTGGCTGGACATCAGCCGGACGGAACGATCCACCACTTCCTTGAGCGAATGGGGCGACAGTGCAAATTCCTTATCCCGGGAAAATTCCAGCAGCCCTTTCACGGTGTCTCTGGCGCGGTGTACTTCCTGTTCGATATTGGTCAGCATCCTGCGCTTGAATTCCATGTCTCCCTGTCCGAATTCTTCCAGCAGAATCTGGCAGGACGTGGAGATGTTATTGAGGGGATTGTTTAACTGATGCGCCACGCCGGATGTCAGAATACCCAGAGAAGAGAGCTTTTGGGCCTGAACGAGCTGTTCCTGGCGTTTTTCAAGTTCGGAGATCATCCGGTTCAGTGCTTCCAGTACCTGCTGTGTTTCATCCGGGCTGCCGGTAATCGGCATGTGGCTGAAATCGCCGTGAGCGATTTTCAGGGTTGCCTGTTCGATGGCTTTCAGCGGGCGGACAATTTTCTGCATCACGATGAAAATCAGAAACGATCCGGTGATAATGAACAAAAAGATGGAAATCAGCAACTGGCTCTTTAATGACTTGATAATGGTCAGGATGCGCTGGCGTTCATAGCTGACCAGTTGATGGGAAATATCGAGAAGTTTTTTGCCGTGTTCCCGAAGCGGTTCTTCAAGCTGCTGATGACACAGGCGCAGGTTCTGGTCTGGACATTTTTCGATCTGCGCCATAACAGACTGATAGGCCAGAAATTCCCTTTCGATCAGGTTCAGTTGCGGTATGCCCTTCAGCCGCTGCATTCCCGGAAGCATGGACTGGATGGCTTCCAGACCTTTTTCGATAAAAAGCTGATTTGCCTTAAAATCCTGAACCGATCCGTACAGGAGAAAGTTCTTTTCATATCTCCGGATTTCAAGGATGATATTGTTTACGTCATCGGCGACCTCTACCAGGTGCTCTTTCTGTTCTATTTCCATCAGATACCGGAAAGACAGCCCTCCTACCACCGCTACCGCCATCATGCCAATGGCCAGCCCTAAAATTACCTTCTGGCGGATGTTCAAATTGAGTTTCCAGAACATGCTGTGGCGCATCCTCCTTGATTTTGATATTTGAAACAACACAAATGGATTGATAGCCGGCGTGAAATCCTTTTGCAATACATACAGGATTGTGAAATAACACGTTGTCAAGCAAAAAACAAACAAGGAGGTCCAGTGAGAAAACGCAAGAAAAAATCCGGCGCAGCGTCTCCTCATACCGCGTCCCGCTGCAAGGCTGCGAAAAATGTCTGTATTCAGCAGGAAGTCAATACCATCGTTCAACTGGCGCTGGGAAGAGAGGCGCGTATCATCACGCTGGGGAAGCTGCTGTTTTTTTCAACCGAAACCGGAGATGCCTGGTTGCTGGATCCGGCGGACGGGCTGTCGTTATGCCTGGTCCGAGATGGTGAAAAACAACCGGTGGTCATTACCGAAACTCCCAGCAGTTTCGGAATTGAATGGAACAGCGGATACCGGATCAAGGGCAATATCTTCATGGTAATGGAACATAGTGGGCAGATGCATTCCATCATGGGATACCCCATTCGGGAAATCGAAACAGCCATATTACAGATAACCAATGGGTTTTCACAGGCTCCTGAAATAGCGGCGCATGCGGACAACCTCATCAAAAATTGACGGCTTCGTAAAAAGTCGATTTTCAGACGGCTTCGTAAAAAGTTCGCAGGCAAAGCGTGCAAATCCGCAAGGAATGCAGCGTACTTGTGGTACGCTGCAATGACGAAGGATGCGGCGCAACGCAGCTGCGGACTTTTTACGAAGCTGTCAAATTTGATCTGTACGGATTATGCTGCAAGAACTTTCCATTAGAAATTTCGCGATTATTGATGATCTTCAGGTATCTTTTTCAAACGGACTGACCATTCTGAGCGGTGAAACCGGCGCAGGAAAATCCATCCTGTTGCAGGCGGTCAATCTCATTTTGGGAAATCGCGCCGGCGCCGCCATGATTCGTGCGGGCGCGGACGCCGCGGAGATAGAGGCCTTGTTCGCTATTTCTCCGGACAGCCGCGCCGCGGATGCCATGCGGTTACAGGGCCTGAATCCGGAAGATGGCCTTTTGATCCGCCGGGTTATTTCCGCAAGCGATCGTCACCGGATATACATCAATGGCAAATTAGCCACGATTCAGATGTTATCTGCAGCCACGGAAAATCTGGCGTCCATATCCGGACAGCACGCTCATCAGGGGCTTTTGAAAGAGGAGCAGCACCTGATGATTCTGGATCAGTTCGCAGGGCTTGGCGGGTTGAACCGTGATGTGGCGTTGGAATTTCAGTCGCTGACATCTCTTGTCCAGAAGCATCGTCATTTGCAGGCCGCTGAAAAGCAGAAAGCTGAACGCCTGGATTTGCTGACGTTTCAACAAAAAGAAATTACGGATGCCGCCATCTTGCCGGAAGAAGATTCGGCGCTTGAAGCGGAACGCATGAAGCTCAAGCATGCGGAGATGCTCTATCAGTCGGTTCATGACAGCGTCGAGAAATTATACGCTGGCGCCGGTTCGCTTTCAGAGCAGCTTTCCGGCGTCATCAGAACACTGGACAAGGCGTCGCAGGTGGATGCCGCGCTGGCGGCATTTTCAAAAACGTTGACAGAAGCAGGCTTTTTGATTGAAGATACAGCAGGAAATCTGAGGAACTATCTGAATACGCTCGATATGGATGACCACCGGCTGGAAGCGGTGGATGCCAGGATCGATTTTCTGCATAAACTGAAAAGGAAATACGGCGGTACTCTGGAAGCGGTTCAGGCGGCGCTGACCGCCATTGAAACAGAGCTTCAGGAGACGGAACACCTCTCGGAATCGCTCAGTTGCATCGAAAAGGATATTGCCTGTGCGCATGAACGGACATGCCGGCTGGCATGCGAATTGTCCGAACGGCGGAGTGCTGCTGCTGTCCGTCTGGCAGAGCGGATAGAAGCGGAACTCGCAGCGCTTCGAATGCCTCACGCCCGGTTTCAGGTTGCGCTGAAAAGTGTACCTCCGGATGCCCGCACGTTGCCCTGCTGGGTATGTCATGAGAAAGTGTTGACAGAATCGGGACTGGAACGCGGGGTATTCATGATTTCTCCCAATCCCGGCGAAGCGCTCAAGCCCCTTGCCCAGATTGCCTCAGGCGGTGAGCTTTCCCGTGTGGTGCTGGCACTGAAGGCCATTTTATCTGCTACCGATGCTGTGGAAACCGTGATTTTCGACGAAGTGGATGCCGGCATTGGCGGCGGTGTGGCGGAGGTTGTCGGGAAAAAACTGCTGGCGCTTTCCCGGACACATCAGGTGATCTGTATCACCCATTTGCCGCAAATCGCCCGATTCGGGAACCATCATTTCAGAATATGCAAGAATGTGCAGGAAGGGCGTACAGCTACTGTCATTCAGCCGCTGAATCCAGAAGAACGGGTAAAGGAATTGGCGCGGATGCTTGGAGGGGAGACTATTACCGACGCGGTTTGGAAACACGCACGGGAATTGTTGGAAATATGAGATTCAGACGAACATGAAACCGGAAGGTCATGTGAACATGCAGAAATCGCAGACAGGGACTTCTACACCTTTGCCGGATATCCGGGCTAAAGACCCCTCTGGAACAAAAACGACCATGCCGGTGTTCAGTGAAGCAAAATACCGGCAGATTTTTGAATCTTTTGAGGATTTATATTACGAGATCGACATGTCGGAAAATATCCGCGTGCTGTCTCCGTCGGTGCTGGAACTTACCGGATGGCGTGCGGAAGAGCTGATCGGCAGGCCGGTGCGGGATATCTATCTCTATCCGGATGCACGGGATACACTGCTTGAAACCCTGGTTGCGAATGGCTTTGTGCAGAACTATGTTCTTCAGCTCCGAAAAAAAGACGGGACACCCGCATTCGCCTCCATCAATGCCCATGTGATATATGACGCTGATGGCAAACCCGACGGTATTTCCGGAACCATCCGCAATATCACAGAACTGATTCAGGCCCAGAATCTGCTGCGGGAAAGCGAGGCGAAGTTTCGCACGCTTGCGGAATCCTCTCCGTTTGCCATTCTGATTTATCAGAACGACCGGTATATCTACGTCAATCCGGCCGCAGAGCGTATCTGCGGATATACGGCCCAGGAGCTTTACCACATGAATTTCTGGGCGTTCGTTCATCCGGAGGACAGGCCGCTGGTGGAGGCCAGAGGCAAGGCGCGGCAGAGCGGTCAAACGCCTTCCACCAACTACGAATTCAGAATCATCGCCAAAGGCGGAATCGAAAAGTGGGTGATATTAAATGGCGCCACCATCACTTATGGCGGAAAACCCGCGGGCCTGATATCCGTTTTTGAAATTACCGATTTAAAACATGCGATTCAGGAGAAAGAAAAGCTTCAGGAACAGCTTCGTCAGGCTCAGAAGCTGGAATCCGTGGGGCTTCTGGCCGGCGGCGTGGCGCACGACCTGAATAATCTGCTCCAGCCCATCATCGGATATTCCGAGCTACTGCTCATGGACAGTTCCCAGAAGGACACATCGAAACGATATATCCGGCAGATCATCAGCACCAGCGAACGGGCCAGAGACCTGGTGCGGCAGCTCATGGCCTTTGGCCGCAAGCAGGTGCTGGAAATCCATTCGCTCGATCTGAATCGGGTCATCGATGATTTTATCCGACTGCTCCGACGGACGCTCAGAGAGGATATCCAGATCAAACCGGAGCTGAATCCCGATATCCCCAATATTCGGGCGGATCGCAGTCAGGTGGAGCAGATTTTGATGAATCTGGCTGTCAACGCTCAGGATGCCATGCCGGATGGGGGTATTTTGACGATTGGAACCGAAAATGCGGTGCTGGATGCCTACATGGTTTCCCAGCATCCGGATGTCACGCCGGGCGCCTATGTGCAATTGCTTCTCAGCGACACCGGTGCCGGCATGAATGCCGACACCACCCGAAAAATTTTCGACCCGTTTTTTACCACCAAGGAGAAGGGAAAAGGCACAGGTCTGGGGCTTTCCACCGTATATGGCATTATCCGTCAGCACGAAGGGTATATCTGGGTTTACAGCGAACCAGGGCATGGAACAGTGTTCAAAATCTTTTTACCGGTCAGTGGCGAAGGCAAAAATATCGATGTATCTGCCCGTGTCAACGGGGTTCCCGCTGTCAGCGGAAACGAGGCCATTCTGGTTGCCGAAGATGATGCCATGGTGCGGGAGCTGACCTGCACCATGTTGAAACAACTGGGCTATCGGGTGTTGAGCGCCGAGACAGCGGAAGAATGTCTGAGGCTTGCTGAAAATTCTATTATACCCATCGATCTGCTGCTGACCGATGTGGTGATGCCGGAGATGAGCGGCAAAGACCTTCATTTCCAAATTGCCCGTATTCGGCCCGATGTCCGGGTGATGTATATGAGCGGTTATACCGCCAATATCATTGCGCACAGGGGTGTTCTGGATGAAGGGGTTGCGTTCATCCAGAAACCGTTTTCCCTTCAGACGCTGTCTGAAAAAATTCGGGCGGCGCTGGGGTAGCCGTTCATACGGGTAACAGCTTTTTATAATATGATGTCATCGCGATAAAGACAGGAGTGTAGAAAAATGCCAATTTATGAATTTAGATGTCTCAAGTGTAAAGAATGCTTCGAGATATTGTTTACCCATACACAGGAAGCTGTGGAGCTTAAATGTGAGAAATGCGGTTCTCGGGATGTAGAACGGATTATGAGCGGTTCCAATTTTGCGGTTTCTGCGGGCAGCGGTGATGCCCGCGCCGCCACCCAAACCCGGAACTGCGCCAGCGGATCGTGTACGACCTATGACATTCCGGGGCCCCGATAACAGGGAATGTTGACAACACGTCATCCTGTTCTTAGTTTTTTCGGTTACATCGGGGGATTGTCAGATGAAACAGCTCCACCGCCAGGAAAAAACACAGTTTAAAAAACTCTTCAAACAGGAAGCCATTGATCGTTTTGAAGATCGGCTCAAGGTTCTGGAAATTTTTTTAAACACCGAACATCACGTCACTGTCGGGGAACTGACGTCGATGATCGAAGACAGTGGCATGTCTCTGACTCCGGACTTTGTGCTGGACACGCTGAAGCTGCTTTGTTGTTTTGGCTTTGCTCAGAAAAACCGTTTTGAAGATGGTCATATTCGTTATGAACATCAACATCTGGGGCACCACCATGACCACATGATTTGTATGCGCTGCAATAAAATCGTGGAATTCGAGAATGAGGAACTGGAAAATCTTCAGTTAACTATCGCCGAGTCTTATGGTTTTCACTTGTTGCAGCACAAGATGGAGCTGTATGGCATCTGCGCCGGGTGTATGAAAGATCATGTCCAGATCATGCCCTTAACCATGACCCGGCAGGGCGAACGGGTCGTGATCAAGGAGTTTACCGGCGGCGTGGAGGCCCGGATGCGCCTTTTGTCCATGGGGCTCAGGATCGGTGATGAGGTTCAGATCATCACCAATATCGGCAAGGGACAGATGGCTATTGCCGCGGAATTCAAACGGTATGTGATTGGCCGCGGTCTCGCACAAAAAATCAGAGTGATTCCGATTCACAAGAAAAGCGCTTCCGCCGGAAAAATGGATGAACTTCATGCTGCTGAGTGATATAAAACAAGGACATAAGGCCAGAATAGTGCATGTTGGTGGTAGTGGCGCCCTGCGAAGGCGTATTTTTGAAATGGGCATTATCAAAGGTACAGAGGTGTATATTGAAAAATATGCGCCGCTTAAAGATCCGCTGGAACTGATCGTCAAGGGATACCATCTTTCGCTTCGGGTTGAAGAGGCCTCCCAGATCACGGTCGAACCCGTCTGAAACATCGAGAACACTGCCATGACTTCCCGAAAACTGACCATCGCTCTTGCCGGCAATCCCAACTCCGGAAAAACGACTATTTTCAATAATCTGACAGGTGCTCACCAGAAAGTAGGAAACTGGTCCGGTGTGACGGTTGAGAAAAAGGAAGGCGTCATCATCCGTCACGGATATGAGCTAACCATCATCGATCTTCCAGGAACCTACAGCCTCACCCCGTTTTCCATCGAGGAAATTGTCGCCCGGAATTTTGTTCTGGATGCACATCCGGACGTGGTGATTGATATCATTGACGCATCCAATCTGGAACGCAGCCTTTATCTGGCCACCCAGCTCCGGGAAATAGACTGCAAGGTGCTGTTTGCGCTGAATATGGCGGACATGGCTAAATCCCGGGGCGTCAAGATTCATGCCGACAAGCTGTCAGAGCTTTTGGATGTGCCGGTGGTGTTTACGGTCGGCAATAAAAACGAGGGGATGGACGCCCTTTTGAAGAAAGCCATCGAGCTGGCGGAAAATACCCGGCAGACCCCTGAGGGACGCAAGGTGCATTACAGCCCGGATATCGAGACGGCGGTGGCCGATCTTCAGAATTTCATCCATCAGGCGCTCCCGGAAAAATTGCCTTACAGCGAACGCTGGACAGCGATCAAGCTGATCGAAGACGATAAAATTGTTCGGGAACGCATTCTTTCTCTTTCAGGAGATCATCAGCAGGCGCTCGAGGCGCAGATCCGTCTGGCCAGACAATATATCACGGACCGTTTCGATGACGATCCTGAAATCATCATGACGGATGAGCGCTATGGATTTATCGCCGGCATCGTCAAGGAAGCGGTTACGACATCCGCCCGGCAGCGGGTGGATATTTCCCGAAACATCGATCTGGTGCTGACCAACCGGTTCATTGGCTTTCCGATTTTTATTCTTTTTATCTGGGGGATGTTTCAGTTGACATTTTCTGTCGGCAAATATCCCCAGGAGTGGATTACGGCGTGCGTCCACGCCCTGTCTGCGGTGCTGGAATCGCATCTTCCCGATTCGCTGTTCAAGGATCTGCTGTTAAACGGCATTATTGCCGGTGTGGGCAGCGTTATCGTATTTCTGCCCAATATCCTCATTCTGTTTTTCTGCATTTCGCTGTTTGAAGATACCGGATACATGGCCCGGACGGCGTTTCTCATGGATAAAATCATGCACGCCATCGGTCTTCACGGAAAATCGTTCATTCCCATGCTCATGGGGTTCGGATGCAACGTTCCGGCCATTATGGCGACCCGAACGCTGGAAAGCGAAAAAGACCGCATTCTGACCATTCTGATTACCCCGTTCATGTCCTGTTCGGCCAAATTGCCCATTTATATTGTGTTGACCGGTACGTTTTTTGCTGCAAGAGCCGGCACCGTGATTTTCATTATTTATCTGACGGGGGTCGTTCTGTCCATCATTACGGGCCGCTTGCTGCGGACAACGCTGCTCAAAGGGCTGGATGCGCCGTTTGTCATGGAGCTGCCGCCATACCGGATTCCCATGGCGAAAAGCGTTATGATTCACATGTGGGAACGCAGCAAAATGTTCCTGAAAAAAATGGGAAATGTCATACTGATTGGCTCTATCGTTATCTGGACGCTTTCAGCGTTTCCGCGACATATCGAATATTCCAGAAACTATGAAGCTGAAATCCAGAACCTCCAGCGCCAGGAGGCGCTTCAGAAGCCAGTGAATGCGGCAGCCCGGAGGACTTTGGAAAAAGAGACCGCTGCCGCCATGGATGATATCAAAGGGCAGATGCAGGCTGAGCATGTGGAAAAATCCTATATGGGGCAACTGGGCAAACTGCTGGCCCCTGTGTTTGCGCCGATCGGCATTGACTGGCGCGGCAGCGTGGCGCTTCTGAGCGGTTTTGTGGCCAAGGAAATCGTTGTCAGCACCCTGGGCATTCTCTATGTCGCCAGAGGTGACAATAAAACCGAGGCGCTGCGCACTGCACTGGCATCTTCAGATATGACGCCGCTGTCCGCGGTTTCCATGCTGGTATTTGTCTTGCTCTATCTGCCCTGCCTTGCTACCATCGCCACGATTCGCAGAGAGCTTCGATCCTGGAAATGGACGGCGTTCAGTATTGGGTACAGCACATCGCTGGCATGGGTGATGGCGTTTTTGGTATATCATAGCGGTCGGTTTTTGGGATTTTGATGCGGTGTGATATGGAGGGGGCATGAGGATCAGAATCATATGGCGCTGGGGGTTGGTGGCCTGTCTGTTGATGTGCAGCACGGCTGCATACGCTGGACAACGTTTGTCGGTTTCCGCCAAGGAAGCCAAAATTCGCGTTGGCGCAGGAAATAATTTTGATGTCGTCTGGAAGGCGGAGAAATATTATCCGTTTCTGCTGGTCAAAAAATCCGGCGACTGGTATTTAATCAAGGATTTTGAAGGTGATGAAGGCTGGGTGCATAAATCACTGGTCGGCGCTGTCGAGACCGTCATCACCTCCAGGCCGAAGTGTATTTTCAGGGCGGAACCCAAGCCGGACGCCAAGGTGCTGTTCACTATCGGCGCCGGCATTCCGTTTAAAGTATTGAAACGCAGCGGCAAATGGCTCCTCGTGGAGCACGCGGACGGTGATAAGGGCTGGGTTCAGGACACAATGGTATGGTGATATAAAATGAAAACAGATACAACGCAGGTAATTGTCAGTATCGGTTCGGCGCTGGTGGATATTCTGGCGCATGCATCCGATGATTTTGTGGAGAAATCCGGCGCCGTCAAGGGCGGCATGACGCTGGTGGAGCATGCGGTTATTGAAAATGTTCTCTCGGATATGAATGCCGCTCCCAGTGTTGTTCCGGGCGGCTCCGCATGCAACACGGCGATCGGCGTCGCCCGATTGGGCGGGGCATCACGGTTTGTCGGAAAGCGCGGGGCAGGCCCTATGGGCGTTTTTTTTGAGACGGGCCTGATCGAAAGCGGGGTGGAGCCATGGCTGCTTCAGTCGCCTTCCCGGACCGGAAGGGTGCTTTCAATTATCACTCCGGATGCCCAGCGGTCCATGTTGACCTGCCTGGGGGCGTCTTCTGAAATTCATCCGGAGGAAATTGCGGAAACCTGTTTTGATGGCGCAGCGGTGGTGCATATCGAAGGATATCTGTTGTTCAATCCCGCGCTCATTTTACAGGCATTGAATCTGGCCCAGAAATCCGGTGCCCGCATTTCTCTGGACCTTTCCAGTTTTACGGTGGTTGAGGCCAACAAACCGCTGCTGGACCAGATTGTGGATACCTACGTGGATATCCTGATCGCCAACGAAGATGAAGCCCAGGCGTTTACCGGATGCTCCGATGAGCAGGAGATGATCGAGAGCCTTGGCAAAAGGGCGGAAATCGCTGTGCTGAAAGTCGGTTCCCGCGGCAGTTATATCTCCCGAAATGGCCGTGTATTGAAGGTCGATCCCGCAGGAAGTGGTTGTGTCGTGGATACCACCGGTGCTGGTGATCTCTGGGCGTCCGGCTTTTTATTTGGGCTGGTTCGCGAATATCCGTTGGCGCATTGCGGAAAAATTGCATCCGCCTGCGGGTATGAGGTCTGTCAGGTGGTCGGCGCAAGCATACCGGATGCAGGGTGGGACAGGATTCGGGAGCTTTTGTAAAGACGAAAAAATCAGTACAATACGCTGTATCCGGACTTTTTTTAAAACGTAAAGGAGATTTAAAATGGTGCAGAAAGTCAGCCGGAAAAAACTGCTTAAAGAACCCGATGAATTCATGACCGTCAGCAGCAAGCTGATTCAATGGGCCACAGATCATACGCAGATAGTGGCGATCGCGGCCATCGGCATAATGGTAATCGTGGCTGTTTCTGTCGGAATTCACACCTATATCCGCAACGCCAACAGCCGGGCGTCGGCGCTGCTGACACAAAGCCTGAATCAGTACGAGACCGCCATGAAAACCGATAACGATCCGGTCAAAGCGTATCAGGCCGTTGAAAAATCGTTTTCACAGGTTGTCGATCATTATTCCGGAAGGCGTATGGGACAAATCGCCGCCGTTGAATTCGCTGATATCTGTTTTCGGGCGGGTCAGTATGATCGAGCTGTTTCTCTGTATCAGGCTGCGCTGAAAAAGTTTGGCGATATGCCATTTTATAAAAGCATGGTGCTGAGCGGTCTGGGTTATGCCTACGAAGAGAAAAAAGACTATCCGAACGCTCTGAAATATTTTGAAATGCTTAACACGTCACCGGATGCTTCCCAGAAAGACGTGAGCCTGTTCAACCTGGCGACCATTTATGAAAAAATGGGTAATAAGGAAAAGAGTAAAACTCTGTTTGCACAGATTGTCGCGGAATTCCCAAATTCCATTTACACCGAAATCGCCAAAGAAAAGAATATCAGCTAATCTCAGAAGTTTGTTTATATATGTCAATAAAATCAGGATGCTTATCAAATACCATCGGCGCAACAAGTTCATAAAGCCCTTCGTGGCCTGTCGAATCACTTCCAGATGATTTTGTAAAAAATCCGGATGTTGCGCCAGCACTGCATCCTTCGTCATTGCGGCGTACCCAAAAGTACGCCTCACTCCTTGCGGATTTGCGCACCATCATGCAGATGCCTATGATCTTTGAATCCTAATTCCGGTTTATGTCTGGCATTGCCATATCTGAATATCAAATTTCCCTTAACATCCTGATATTGATATGCGTAGCTGGTTATTTCAATTTTATATTTCGCTTCAATATGCATTCGAACATGCAAAAATGACCCATCAATCAGAACGATTTTTTCATTTCATTTTTTGGCAGCGCCGCTGAATTCACGGAAATGATTCTTGCCACCGGCGTCCCCCTTGACAGAATCGTAATTTCCTCACCATTTTGCACTTCTCGCAATAAACTGGAAAAGCCGCGATTGGCATTGGCGGCCGTAATGGTTTTCATAATAGCCTCCGAAATAAGTAGGTTTCATCACT
>DAIEFO010000280.1 GCA_027325475.1 Desulfobacteraceae bacterium
TCGCTGTGCTGCGATTCGACGTACCGAATGTACAGTCTCATCGCTGCTCGCTTGCTTTCGCGGTCTCAGTCCGAATGCTTGCTGGAATGTCATTTTGAAAGCAAAATGGAATTACTAAGGAGCTCCTGGTATGATTTACGACATCGAATTTGAAACACTGCCGCGAGAAGCGCTGGCAGCTATTCAACTCAGACGGCTTAAGGCCACGCTGGAGCGGGTATATGCAACGGTTCCGTTTTACCGGAACCGTTTTGAAGCAGCGGGAATAACGCCTAACGATATCCATTCGTTTGAAGATTTTCAGAATCTGCCTTTTACCACCAAGCAGGATCTTCGCGACAATTATCCTTTTGGAATGTTTGCAGTGCCTATGGATAATGTGGTGCGCATTCACGCATCTTCCGGCACCACGGGCAAACCTACCGTGGTAGGCTATACGGCCCGTGATATCGATACCTGGGCGAAGCTGATGGCCAGAGCCCTGACTGCAGGCGGCGCCACCAGTCGGGATATCATCCATAACGCGTATGGGTACGGGCTTTTTACCGGCGGATTGGGTGCGCACTACGGCGCTGAAAAACTGGGAGCCTCCGTCATTCCGGTTTCCGGAGGCAACACCAAACGCCAAGTGGTGATCATGCGGGATTTTGGGCCGACCATTCTGACTTCGACACCATCCTATGCGTTGCATCTGGCTGAGGTGGCTGAAGAGATGGGCGTTTCATTTGACAAACTGAAATTCCGTTACGGCATTTTCGGCGCGGAACCCTGGTCCGAACAGATGCGCCAGGAAATCGAGCGTAAGCTCCATCTGACCGCGGTGGATATTTACGGACTTAGTGAAGTGATTGGTCCTGGCGTTGCGATAGAATGTCACGAAGCCCAAAACGGACTTCATATTTTCGAGGATCATTTCATTCCCGAAATTATCGACCCGGTCACCGGAAAGGTGCTGCCATACGGCGAAACCGGTGAACTGGTGTTTACTTCCATCACCAAGGAAGCGTTTCCAGTCATTCGCTACCGCACCCGTGACATCACATCTTTGAATCCGGAACCCTGCATCTGCGGCAGAACCCTTCTGCGAATGAATAAAATCAGCGGCCGCACCGATGACATGCTGATCATTCGCGGCGTCAATGTCTTCCCGTCCCAGATTGAAAGCGTTCTGATGGAAATAGAGGGTATTGAACCCCATTATCAATTGATCGTTGACAGGGCGGACAATCTGGATACATTGACGGTTCATGTCGAGGTCAGTGAACGGAATTTCTCTGATGAGGTCAAGGTGCTTCAGCAACTGGAAAAGAAGATATCCTACAGCATCAAGGAATATCTGGGCGTATCCGCCAAGGTCAAGCTCGTGGAACCTAAGGCCATTGCCCGAAGCGAAGGTAAGGCTGTCAGAGTCATCGACAAACGAAAAATCTGATGGGTTCATGGCACAAGGTTGTTGTTCTATCCTGATGTTGGCTTGTTACGAGTTTACCCAATTTGATTTCAGAAGAGGGGATAACCATCATGCACGTAAAACAAATCTCAGTGTTTTTAGAAAATAAGGCAGGAAGACTTTCTGAAGTGACCGCCATCTTGTCGGAGGCGAAAATCAATATCCGCGCCCTTTCAGTTGCCGACACCTCCGATTTCGGAGTGCTCAGGCTGATTGTCAGCGATAACCAGAAAGCACTGGAAGCGCTTAAGAATAACGGATTTTCGGTTGGAATCACCGATGTTGTCGCGGTTGAAGTCGCTGACAGACCCGGCGGACTCCATCAGATTCTGGACCTGTTGCACAATGCGCAGATCAACGTGGAATACATGTATGCCTTTGTACAGCAAAACGGTAATCATGCGGTCATGATCTTTCGCTTTGATCATATTGACGAAGCCGTCAAGCTGCTCGAACAAAATGGATTAACGGTCATTGATGGAGCGAAAGTCTATACCATGTAATGATATAGACTGCTTTTATGTTTTCATGACAAACGGCGATGCTGGATTTTAACACCGGGAGGAATCGGATGATAACGATGGTTGTGGATGGAAAAGAATATAACGTCGAAAAAGATATTTCTTTGTTGAAAGCACTCAGAACCAGCGGCGTCAGTATCCCCTCCCTGTGCTATCATCCGGCTTTGAAAAAGCCTATCGGCGCCTGCAGATTGTGTGTTGTGGAGGTTTGCCAACCGGGGGGGGCGGCAAAAACAGTGCTTTCCTGCGCCGTTAAAACATCGGACGGGCTTCAGATAAAGACTGCCACTGATGCTGTCTGTGCGGCCCGGAAAAAGGCGATTCTGCAATTACTGGCGTTGGCGCCTCAGTCTGAAATCCTGCTGAAACTGGCATCTGATTATGGAATCGAGATTCCGTTTCAGCCGGATGGGTGCATCCGATGCCGTCTTTGTGAAAGGGTTTGCAGCGACATTGTGGGCGCAGCAGCGCTTAAAATGGAGAAGCGGGAAGGCCGCAATTATATCGTTCCTGTGGAAAGCGCCTGCATCGGCTGCGGCACCTGCGCCAATATCTGCCCCACCAAAGTTATCCAGATCGAAGACAAGGAAAGTGTTCGAACGATTCGCATCAGAAACGAAATCATCGGCGTGCACCCCTTGGAGCAGTGCACTATCTGCGGCAAGCACTTTGCAACGCCACGCTTTCTGGCATATATTCACCAAAGGACGCTTCCGCATCCCGATGTGAAGGATCACCATCACTACTGTCCTTCCTGCGCCAAACTGTATTTGGTAAAATCCTGACTGTTCGGTGTTATTTTAGGACTTTTTCAAGGAGTTTTGGGGGAATTTGTCCTTCATAAAGGCGCCCGTTGATGAGAAATCCGGGGGTGCCGGTTACCCCCAGTGTGACGCCTTCCCGGATATCCGTCCACAGCGCCGTCATATACTGGGGGGCGTAAATATTGGGGACAGCGCCGGAATCTTCAATGCCTGCTTTCCGTATCAAATCCGGTATATTGATAACACCCTTGCTGATATCCGTGTTGAAGAGCACATCGTTCATTTCCCAGAATTTTCCTTTGGACTGGGCGAAAATGGCCAAAAGCGACATGGCGGCGGAACCAACATGAAACGGTTCCGTGACAACGGGGTTGATTTTGTTGTCCATCGGAAATTGACGATGAATCAGCCGTAATTTGTCAGGGTGTTCCAGCACAAGCTGACGCAGAAAATAATCCATTTTTTTGCACTGGAAGCACTGA
>DAIEFO010000281.1 GCA_027325475.1 Desulfobacteraceae bacterium
ACGGCGGTGGGGTGATGGGCGAAGTCGTCCATCACCGTGATGCTGTTTTTACAGCCTCGGACTTCCTGCCTTCGTTTGACGCCCTCAAATGTTTCCAGAGCGTTGGCGATATCTGCGACAGTGATCTGAAGGCCGGCTGCTGCGGCAATGGCGGCGACAGCGTTCCACAGATTGTGTTCACCCACCATACGGGTTTTGAATCTTGCCCATACGGTGTTGTCATGCAGGATCTCAAATGAAGTCCATGGCGGATCGATATGATAGCTTCCGAGTTTCCAGGGGGAATCGGCGTTGAGGCCGTAAGGATATATCCGGCACCGGCAGGTTGGGATCAGTCGGTGGATTACCGGGTCCTGATCGAAGGCCAGCAGTGTGTTGTCTGGACGGATTTTCTGGATGAACTTTTCAAAAGCGCTGTGAACGGCGTGTTCATTTTTAAAAATATCGGCGTGATCGAATTCAACGCTGGTTAAGATAGCGATGAATGGGTCGTAATGCATGAACTTGGGCCCCTTGTCAAAATAGGCTGTATCGTATTCATCACCTTCCAGAACCAGATATGGGCCACTGCCTGTCCGGAAATTGGAATTGAAATTTCGAAGAATACCGCCGATGACAAAGGTTGGATCCAATCCGGCACAAAACAGAATCCAGGTCAGTAGCGATGAGGTGGTGGTTTTGCCGTGGGTGCCGGTGACAACCAGTGATTTTTTGGCGGTGCCGGCAAGGTGTCCTGCAAAATGATTAATGGCCTGGGGCATGGAACAAAAAGGGAGCTTGAGTTCCCGCATACGAACCGCTTCAGGATTATCGCTGCGAACGGCGTTTCCGACAACCACCAGATCATAGTCCGACAGGATGTGTGAAGGGTTGAAACCTTTCAGAACCGTGATACCGCTATCCTTTAACAGCGTGCTGACCGGAGGATACACCTGCTGGTCGGAACCGGAGACTTCAAACCCCAGCTCTTTCAGCATACAAGCCAGGGCGCCCATGCCGGTGCCGCAGATAGCGATCAGATAAACCCGGCGAACGTTTGGGGGAATGCGATTAAATTCGGAGTTCAAATGCGAAGTCCTTTAAATACGGTTTGCGCCACATGAACAGTTTCTTCGATATGACTCGTGCTGTGCGCCGAGGATATAAACAGCACTTCGAATTGGGACGGCGCCATGTATATTCCGCGATTCAGCATTCCGTTATAAAAATTCGAGAATTGCTTCAGATCAGCGGTTTTGGCATCATCGAAGTTGTGGACCAGTTTATCGGTAAAAAACAGACCGGCCATCGAGCCGACGTGGTTCGCTCTGGCAGAGATGCCGGCGTCCTGAATAGCGCTATTCAGACCGTCCACCAGCAGTGCGGATGTGGTGTCCAGCGACTCATAAAAACCAGGCGTGTGAATCTGTTTCAATGTGGCAATGCCTGCAGCCATGGCCAGAGGGTTTCCGGAAAGGGTTCCGGCCTGATATACAGGGCCTTGAGGCGCAATGTGTTCCATGAGACCACGGCTTCCCCCATAAGCGCCTACGGGCAGACCGCCGCCAATGATTTTTCCTAATGTGGTCAGGTCCGGCATGATATTATATAAGGTTTGAGCGCCGCCATAAGCAACCCGGAAGCCGGTCATCACTTCATCGAAAATCAGGATGCTGCCGTGCCGGCTGGTTTCAGTCCGGAGGGTTTTCAGAAAATTTTCGGTTGCCGGCACCATACCCATGTTGCCGGCAACCGGCTCGACAATGACAGCGGCAATCTGGTCGCCCATTTGATCCATAACCTGTGTGAAACTTTGGCTGTCGTTGTAGGTCAGCGACAATGTCTGCGCCGCAATCACATCCGGCACGCCCGGGCTTCCAGAAATGGCAAGTGTGGCAATGCCGGAGCCGGCTGAAACCAGCAATGCATCGGCGTGGCCATGATAGCATCCGTCAAATTTGATAATTATGTCGCGGCCTGTAATCCCGCGGGCAAGACGGATGGCGCTCATGGTGGCTTCGGTGCCGGAATTGACCATGCGCACCATTTCGATAGAAGGGACAGCATCCACGACAAGTTGCGCCAGCTCAATTTCCAGATCGGTCGGTGCTCCGAAGCTGGTGCCCCTTTCCAGCACATGAGTGATGGCTTCCAGCACCGCCGGATGGCGATGTCCCAGAATCATGGGGCCCCAAGAGCCGACATAGTCGATATACCGATTGCCGTCCATGTCCACCATCATACAGCCGTCTGCATGATGAATGAACGCCGGCGTTATTCCTACGGATTTACAGGCGCGGACGGGGCTGTTGACACCTCCGGGAATCAATTGAATGGCTTGTTGAAATAATTTTTGAGAATTCTGAAAGTTCGTTGTCATGAGGTTTCCTTTATTCTTTCCATCCCTGTTCGCCAATCAGTTTTACAAAACGGCATCCCCCCAGTACAGATTGATGAATTCCATTTTCATCGCGGTATAGCCGGATAAGCTCTTGAGAGAATGGGCTGCCGACTGGAATCACCATCCGTCCGCCGATCGCCAGTTGGTTTACCAGCCCCTCAGGGATACGCGGCGCGCCTGCGGTTACGATGATAGCGTTAAAGGGAGATTCTCCTGGCCAGCGGACGGTGCCGTCTGAATAGCGGGTGATGATATTGTGATATTTGAGAATGTCAAACAACTGCCTGCTTTTTTTGTATAATGAAAAAATTCTTTCAATCGTGTAAACCCGGAAAACGAGCTGGGACAGAATGGCTGCCTGATATCCGGAGCCAGTGCCAATTTCAAGGACTCGATCATCTTTTTCCAGCGCCAGCGCCTGTGTCATTTCTGCAACAATAAAGGGTTGAGAAATGGTTTGCATTTCTCCGATAGGCAGCGGAAAGTCGCCATAAGCCTGGTCCACCAGAGCATCACTGACAAAATAATGGCGGGGCACGGCGCGCATGGCATTCAGCACGCGGATATCTGTAATGCCGCGATTTTCTATTTGCCATTTCACCATTTCTGCACGGAGACGTTCGAATTTTCTGGAATCTTCTATCATGACACATCCCGGCGGTCGTTTGTTTTCATCAACATAAACCAATCATAGGCGATAGTCGAGTGAATTCTGATGCTGACGGCGTTGCAAAAATTCAGTCTGGATTCAAAGAATCCGTCATTATGTTGCGGGTGGCAATGTGTCTATGGAATGGGCAACCCCGTATCATTTGATGGTTGTAATGACTT
>DAIEFO010000282.1 GCA_027325475.1 Desulfobacteraceae bacterium
CTAAGATGCATGAACGAAAAGAAGATGCACTGATGATTAATGAAGAAAATTGCGGAGAAGGATTTGAATGGGAATGGTAATCAATCAATACGAGATCTATTTGGTGGAACTAGATCCAACCAGAGGATATGAAATTCAAAAGACAAGACCATGCCTAACTATTTCTCCAGATGAAATGAATCATGCGATAGGAACAGTGATCATAGCACCAATGACTACAAAATCACATAAATATCCAACACGAGTAGATGTTGAATTTAATGGTAAAAAAGGATGGATAGTCCTGGATCAGATCAGGACGGTAGATAAAATGAGATTAGTAAAAAAAATAGGTAAGATTCAGAAAAGAGAGATCGCAAAAGTAAAAGAAGCATTAAAAGAGATGTTAATTGATTAGGAAAAATAAATCGAATAATCGCTTCAATCGGACTGTGAACCACACAGTATACGCCATGTTCGCTGAATATCGTTGGTGTTTCATATGCCAAAGACAGAACCATTTGAAAAATATAGCGATAGATATGACGAGTGGTTTGAAAAAAACTCTATTGTCTATCATGCTGAATTGGAGGCGATTCGGCAACTGATACCTTCTTCCCAGGCCAGTGGCCTGGAGGTGGGTGTTGGTTCAGGCAGGTTCGCTGCGCCCTTGGGAATAAAGGTCGGTGTGGAACCATCGGAAAGGATGGCAGCGAAAGCCGAAAAACAGGGAATCCGGGTTTTTCGAGGTGTAGCGGAGGATTTGCCGTTTTCTGATTCCGAATTTGACTTTGTACTGATGGTAACGACGATCTGTTTTGTTGACGATGTTCTCAAATCCTTCAGGGAAGCGTTCCGGGTGCTGAAACCCCACGGATGTATCATTGTGGGATTCGTGGATAGAGAAAGCGAGCTGGGCAGACAGTATAGTGAAAATCGCGATACGAGTGTCTTTTACAAAGAGGCCACTTTCTTTTCAACACGTGAGGTGCGCCAATATCTCATGGATGCAGGTTTTGGAGACATGATTTTCAAGCAGACACTGATTTCCGGAGAGGTGCAGGAGATGATTCAGGATGGCTTTGGTAAAGGCGCATTTGTAGTGATAAAAGGTGAAAAGTAAAAACGATAATCAGCCGCCATTACGGCGGCGACAACAAAAAGGAGATGGCAAATGAAAGAAAAGATCGTTGGTAAGGCAGTTCGAATCGGGGCAGTGCTTGCAGTGTTCGCATTTGGATGGTTTTGCGGGACCTTGAGCCAGCGTAACGCAAATGCACAACTAAGCGATATTGGGAAAGCGGTCATGGAGACAGCCGGTGAGCAAGGCGGCGCTGTTGGAGCAGCAGTGAAGCTCGGGACGTCCATCAACGAAATCCAAACACACCTGAACGAACTCCAGAAAAACGTGGACACTCTCAAGTCGGTCAAGTCGATGCTGGGCGGTTGAAAACCATCCGCTCTCACCGAACAAAATGGCATTCTTTCTCACCGGCGCTGACACCCGTCCGGCCGCCACGCCGGTGAAATCACATGGCTGCCCTTTTTCTCAGTATCCATGAGACTTGCAAAGGTCACAGTGAAGTCCCCATAACGGTTGTTGACCGCATCCATAGCATTCACCATGAGCGCCTTTCTTCGTTCCTGCGGAAACAGGGGCAGTTGCGCCACCTGATACTTTAAACTGGTAAGCCTGATCCCCAGTAGCCGCACCGGTTGCTGAAGCTCAATCGTATCCAGGATATCGATGGCCGCCTTGTAGATATCATCGCTCTGGTTGATGGGATTCGCCAGAGTCTGCTGTTTGCCGATGCTGGAGTAAAAATCGGCGTATCGAACATAAAGATGGACTGTTTTACCGGAAACGCCATACCGCCTGGCCCGTCTTCCGACCATTTCAGACAACTGCAGAAGGTATTTAAGAATATCCTGGCGCAGGGAAACATCCCGCCTCAGTGTCATGGAGTGACCGATAGATTTGATCTTATCCTGATCACTTGCTGGAACCACTGGGCTGTCATCCATACCAAGTCCCATGTCATGCAGGTGCTGGCCAGTGACGCCAAACTTTCTTTTCAGAATATCAACCGGAAACCGCCCCAGATCACCTATTGTTCTGATCCCCAGCAGATTTAAATGACGCTCCATGCGGGAACCGATACCACACAGATCCTTGATAGGGAGCTGATCTATTATCTGAGACACTTCATCCGGACGAATGATCGTCAAGCCGTCCGGTTTTTTCATATCGCTGGCAAGCTTGGCAAGAAGCTTGTTGGGCGCAATGCCGACCGAACAGGTCAGGCCGAAGCTCTGCTTGATCCGGGCTTTGAGCAGGTACGCAATGCGCTCCGGTGCGCCGAATATTTTAAGGGAATGGGTGACATCCAGAAATGCTTCGTCGATGCTGAACACTTCCACCAGCGGCGTATAATCCAGCATCATACTAAAAATCCGGGTTGAGGTGCAGGTGTATTTGTGGTTATCGCCAACGACAAGAATGATCTGTGGGCACTGACGTTTGGCCTCCCAGATGGCCATGCCGGTTTTGACGCCGAATTTGCGGGCTTCATATGAGGCGGTTGTGATCACGGTTCTTCCGCTGGAGCCAATCACGGCAATCGGTTTTCCCCGCAGGGCCGGATTTGCCTGTTGCTCCACACTGGCGAAAAAAGCATTCATGTCAAGATGAAGGATGATCCGGTCGTTCATGGTATTACTCCGACTGCTGGGAATTCAGTGTCCATATCTGTTCAACACGCATTCCGAATGTTTTCTTCATCCTGTTAACTGGCTTTTTCATCATGATTTAATGCCATTTTTACCTTGTTAAATCAACGGAGCAGACCGCTTTATTCTCATGAAGCTGACATGTCCGCTTCCCTTTCGTGTTGCCACATATGACACAAGTTTTTTTCATACAATTCGGCCCTTTTACCAATATATTCATTCTTGCTTTCTCATACCAAACAACACTATATGTTGCTGTTGGTTTAAGTGGATACCCATCTTTCTTATTTTAACATCAAAAGGCATATAATTCATATTTTTTTATCGGTGTCGGCAATGACTGTCTGAAGCCGGAATTCCGAAGGACCCATTGAATTGAACTTAAGTCCACTGGACGCCATGTCTCGTTATATTGTTTTCCAAGGCAAACAGGACTTGGAGAAAAATCTGGTCAAGCGTCTGCGGGGCGGGCTGTTGCCGGG
>DAIEFO010000283.1 GCA_027325475.1 Desulfobacteraceae bacterium
CCACGATATTTCGGCTTTTAAGAGCGATAAAAGATGATTGGCGATCAAGGGAATGTCTTCCCTGATCTGTCTCAGGCTTGGGGCCTGAATGTTGAGAACATTAATCCGGAAATAAAGGTCCATTCTGAACTTGTCTTCTTTAATCAACGCATCGAGGTTTCGATTGGTGGCTGAGATCAGTCTGAAATCTACTGGAACTGTTTGGGTTCCACCCAGCCGATCCACTGTCCGTTCCTGCAGAACCCTCAGAAGCTTGGCCTGCATTGACAGGGGTAATTCTCCGATTTCATCAAGCAGGATCGTGCCACCATGCGCCATTTCAAATTTTCCCGGTTTCCCCTTTGCTCTGGCTCCTGTGAACGCTCCGTATTCATAGCCGAAAAGCTCGCTTTCAAAAAGATCTTGCGGAATCGATGCGCAGTTCACCTTGATAAAAGGCCCTTTGGCCCGATGACTTGACTGGTGGATGAAATAGGCAATAACCTCTTTTCCGGTACCCGATTCGCCGGTGATTAGAACGTTTGCTGTCGTTTTTGCAGCCAGCAACGCCTTTTCTTTTACCGCGTGTATGGGCTCGGATTCGCCGATAATGCTATCCCCGCCTTTGAGCTTGTTGATATGATTTTGATAATACTGCAATTGTCCATCGAGGAGTTCAACCTTGCGCTGGAGATTCCACAGCTTCGTGACTTCATTCAGCATACCTTTCCCGACGGCGCCGATCAGATTCCCCTCCATATCCATAAGAGGGATTCTGGAAATAAGTTGATGACGTCCGGCGATGTACAGGGTGTCTCCAATCCTGGCCTTGCCGTCTTTAAGTATTTCATGCAGGTGCGTTTCATTTACGACATCGGTGATGTGTTTACCAATGGCGTCCTCGCCATCAATTCCGATGAATTTCTTGCTGTAACGGCTCATAAAAACAATGACGCCATCCCTGTTTATGACGATAGGACATTCATAGGGGTTGTCGATGAGGGCGTAAATGAAGTCTTCGCCAAGGCAGCGCAATTTTGATTTGCAGGTTTCCTTGATTTTTTCATCCATGTTCCGGTCTTTCATTTATTGGGATAGGATTTTATCGTACATTATACAGTTGTCAGGAACGCCGGCAATGGGAAATAAAATCCGCAATCACCTGATAGACTTCCGGGGCATTGACGCCATTCAGAATGCCGTGACGTGCGGCATGAAACATCATACACTGTTTGCGCTCCGATTTCAGCAGTTTGAATGCCTTGCGCGTGCCCTTTTCATCCACAACCGGATCTTCATCGGCCTGAACCAGAAGCGTTGGCAGGTGAACCTCTTTCAGGCGGTTTTCAGTCAGTTTCATGAGTTTCTCAAGCTCCTGAACACCGGATACGGGGTTTCGCAGATAATTGATATGAGGGTTTTCAGGATGGTTTTCAACAAATTCCCTGCTGTTTCCGTTATGTTTAACGCTTTTCATCAACCGGTTCCACATATTAACCGCCGGTGCGAGTCTGGATGTGTAATCCAGCAGCTCAAACGGCGGGCATACCCCGAACACCCCGCAAAGGGATGGAAGCTGAATTCTGGCGGCGGCCTCAAGCGCAAGACCGGCGCCCATCGAAAAGCCGCCGAGTATCACATGCCGGCATCTGCTGTGAAGCAGCGCAAATCCCTCATCGACGGATGTCATCCAGTCCCTGTATGTCCGAATGGCCAGATCTTCCGGAGATGTGCCGTGTCCTTTCAGCCGGGGGACATACACCCACCAGCCTTGTCTGGCCAGATATTCTGCGAGTCCTTTGAGTTCCGCAGGAGCCGCCATGTAGCCATGAAGCAGGACAATGCCGGGTCTGCCGCTTCTGCCGCGGATGAAAATGGGCGTACCTACGGATTTGTCCTTGGATTCGCCTTCGATACGGAAATTGTGATAGTCCTGGTCAAAATCCATGAGCGCTTTTTCGAACAGGTGCCTGAAAAGCTGACGCCGTACCCAGAATCCCGGCTGCCAGGCCAGCCATCGGATGTTGCGTTCCAACTGCGTCAGGGGCTCCACTTCGTTGGCCATGACGGCCAGAGGATTTTCAATCCGTACCCGATGAAAATCAAGAGCGCCTGAAAACATGGCGGGTTGCTTGACGAGATCATCGGCATCCCGCGTCAGGACTCTTTTGTCAACCGCGATATGGACAAAATCGGCGAATCTGTGAAAGCTGTCATCGGTGATCAGATGGATCTGGTCTTCTGAAAGGCTTTTGTGCGTCCATGAGCCGGATGACGCCAGTTTCCGGGCAGCGGTCAGATACACACGCCGTCTCAGGTTCATGGCGTTGACGTGATTGCAGGGAATCTGTTTGATCATCGAGGCGAACAGGTGATCCGAATTGACGGTTGTCATGCTGTAAATGGCGCACATATACCGCTGCATGATCGTCAGCGCCCGCTGGTGCATGATCCGTTTGGACGCAATGGGATCATCAAAATCAAAGCTGTGGGCGTCCGAGATGTCTCTGGTGATGGCAGCGTCCGTCAGCCAGTCCCTGACAGCGATCGCTTTTCCAAAACGCACATCAATGTCCACACCGGAAAGCAGCATGGTTCCCTCGGTCATGATTTCTTCCATCATCCTGTCCGACAGATCATCCACGACGTGTTCCGCCAGATAGCTGAGCGCATTTTCTCTGGCCCGGATGGGAAAATACGTGATGTTGACGGGAACAATGTACGTGCTGGAGGCTTTCAGCGAGTGGATATCTTCTATCTGAAACAGGGCCATCAGCCGTGCAGCTTCATCCGGCAGTGTTTCAGACAGGGCGATGAGCCGCTGCCGGTAAAATTCCGTACGGAGGGCAAGCGTGGCGGCGCCGGTATGGGGCGGGTGTTTACCGCCGGCATACGACAGCATGAAGCGGCCTTTCTCGATCAGCTTTTTGTTTTTGACCATCAACCCTTCCGGATAGATGATCCAGGATGCGTCGCCGGTCAAAAGGCTTTTGACAATCAGTTGATCCCTGTCGGGATTTCGGGTGGAAACCACACCGACAGCATTCAGAAAGTCACCCATCGCACCTTTGAACAGACCCGCATCGCCCAGCGACCAGACCGGTTTTTTGCCGGTCAGATAAAACAGATGGTACGGCAGAAACAGGGTTTCCATCCGGGTAAAATGGTTGATGACAAAAATCAGGGAACCCTGGGGGATATTGGC
>DAIEFO010000284.1 GCA_027325475.1 Desulfobacteraceae bacterium
GGATACGGAAAGCCGGGAAACGGTTTGCGTCAATACACGGCTTGTGATCAACGCTACGGGCGTATGGGCGGAAGAACTTCAGCCGTCACCCGAAAAAAATAGACATTTAAGGCCCTTGCGGGGAAGCCATCTCGTTTTTCCGAAGAAGTCGATACCCATCGAGACGGCGGTGAGTTTTTTCAGCCCGCGTGACGGCAGGCAGCAGTTCGCCATTCCCTGGGAGGGCGCCGTACTTCTTGGCACCACGGATATCGATCATGAAAAGTCCCTGTGTCAGGAACCGTCAGCTACAAAGGCCGAAGTGGAATATCTGCTGGAGGGCGTAAGCCATATTTTCCCGTCGCTCAAGCTGACATTGGCCGATGCCGTTTCAAGTTTTGCCGGCGTAAGACCTGTTGTCAGCGCGGGTAAGGTTTCTGCGGACAAAGAATCCAGAGAGCACGTCATATGGAAAGACAGAGGACTTGTAACCGTTACCGGCGGCAAGCTCACGACATTCAGAATTCTGGCGCAAAGCGCGCTTCGCGCCGCCACGGACTATCTGCCGGGAAAACAGTTGACGATGTCCCGTAAGCCGCTTTTTGAACCGTGGATTCCGTCATCTGTTCCAGCAGGGCTGTCTATGGAAGCCTGCCGGGCATTATGGGGTCGGTACGGCAGGGAAACATCCAAAATGCTTTCGAACGCATCGCCGGGATATCTTGACGTCATTCCCGGAACCCATACCATCTGGGCGGAATTGCCTTATGCGGCGTCATGCGAAAAAATCCGGCATCTGGACGATCTGCTGCTGCGACGGGTCCGGATCGGTCTTTTGCTTTCCGAAGGAGGCAGGGAATACCTGAACCGGATTCGATCCCTGTGCCAGCCGGTGATGACCTGGAGCGATGCGATGTGGGACAAAGAAATCGAAATTTACATGAACATGTGGAAAGCATGGTATTCGCCCTGGAGATCGTCGTGACGATTTCATACCGTCCTGGTTTTCCACAAATGGGGAGGTACCGTTCATGAGGCAATCCAAATGGTATTTGCACCCTATTTTCATTCTGGTTGCATCCATACTGGCGCTGGGGGCGTCCCTGTTTCTTTATATCTACTGGTATATGGAAGTGAACTCGGCGCTTTCCGCCATGCTGCTGCGATTTAACCTGGACAGGCATCAGGTGCTGGAGTCCCGGACATGGATCGTGATCCTGGTGCTGTCGCTTCTTGTCGGCATCATCCTTATCGGTATTTTCATCATTTTTGTCTATCAGCAAAAGATATATCAACTTTACCGGCTTCAGCAGAATTTCATCAACAATTTCACACATGAGTTGAAGACGCCGGTCACATCGTTGAAGCTTTATCTGGATACGGCGCTCAAATATCATCTCTACAGCGATGACCAGATCAAATACATCCGCTTTATGACTCAGGATGTCGCCCGTCTGTCCAACACCGTCAGCCGTATTTTGAATATTGCTAAAATCGAGAGCCGGAGCTATGGCGGCGAATTTCTGACGCTGGATGTCGTCGCGGAGATCAAAAGATTCCTGCACAACAATGCAGATATGTTCCGCAAAGATGAAATTCAGGTTCATTACCCGTCTGGAACTTCTTATTATTATCGGATCAATCCGTCGCTGTTTGAAATGCTTCTGATGAATCTTCTGACCAACGCCATCAAATATAACGCATCTGAAACGCCCAGAGTTGATATTACCATTGAACACCGGGATAAAAGGTTGTACATTCTGATCGCCGACAACGGCATTGGCCTGGAGCAAGCGGAAATCAGGAAAATATTCCGGAAATTTTACCAGGTGGGCCATTCAGAAGACATGAGCGCCAAGGGCAGCGGGTTGGGGCTCTATCTGGTGGATACCATTGTGCGGATTCACCGGGGGAAAATTTCCGCCCGCAGCGCCGGTCTGGGAAAAGGTTCCGAATTCGTTTTGAGTTTTCCTTATAAAACCCTCAAATGACGCTGTGGTGATAATGTCTCATTCAGAGTCAACCGAAAAACACCGTATTCTGATTATCGAAGATGATGAACACATTGCTGAAGGGCTGAAGCTCAACCTGTCGCTTCAGAATTACGCGGTTCATATCGCTTCTAATGGGATTGCAGGATTGCAGCAGTGGAAGGAATGGAAACCGGCGTTAATCGTTCTGGATATCATGCTTCCGGGGATGGATGGCCTGTCGGTGCTGCGAAATATCCGCCTGGTGGACGAGCAATTGCCGATTCTTATTTTATCCGCCAAATCCGCTTCTGAAGACAAGGTGAAGGGGCTGGCGTTCGGGGTGGATGATTATCTCACCAAGCCGTTTGATCTCGAAGAATTTTTGCTGAGAATCGAGCGGCTCTTGACCCGGGCGTCGTGGAATCATCTCAAGTCTTCCCAGGCAGCGTTGATGTTTTCTTCGCTTCCCCGATATTTTGAATTCGGCGCGAACCAGATTGATTTTGAAACCGCCGTCGCTGTCACATCCAAAGGCGTCATTCATCTGACCGAGCAGGAAATCAAGCTCATTAAGCTTTTTATCATCAACAAGGGCAAGCCGCTTTCCCGCGATAAACTTCTTGAAATCGGCTGGGGGTACACCCGTGAAACCACGACGCGCACCGTCGATAATTTTATTGTCAGGCTCCGCCGGTATTTCGAAGAAAATCCAAGAAAGCCAAAATTTTTCAAAAGTTTAAGATCCGTAGGGTATGTTTTCGATCCGGATCTTCAGGCCGTGACGCCTGAAAAATCGTTTTTTCAGAAACTCATGAATCCATAACCTATTGAAATCCAGAAAGGAGATATTGTATGGCGTTAGCTCCCTGGCCGGCAAAGAACTGGCCCAAAGATGTTCCAAGAGAATTCACCGGTTACGAAAAGCCCCTGTTTTCCTTTCTGGATGACGCTGCGCGGGAGTTTCCGCATCAGACCTATACCATCTTCAACGATGGCAGACGTTCTTTTTTACAGGTTAAGGACGCCGCGGACCGACTGGCTAATTTCATGGCGTCCAAAGGCATCCGGAAAGGCGACCGGGTTGCGGTGTTTCTGCCAAACCTGCCGCATTATCCGGTTATTTATTTCGGCGCTCTGAAAGTCGGGGCGGTTTGCGTCACCTGCAATCCGGTTTACACGCATCAGGAGCTGAAATATCAGCTTCAGGATTCAGGGGCCAAA
>DAIEFO010000285.1 GCA_027325475.1 Desulfobacteraceae bacterium
TGGCATGGATGCTTCTCTGGAGAGCTTCCGTCGCTGCGCAGCAGCTTGTAAAACTGGCCGGCAGCCTCGATCCTGAAGCCCGCAGGACAGCCGCTGAAAAGAATAAAAATGCGGCATTCTACGAAGGTCAGCTTCGGAGCGCCGAATATTTCATCAAAGCCGTTTTGCCGGTAACTTATGGAAAAATGAAAGCCATTATGGATACTTGCAGCGCGGTGGTGGATATTCCGGAAGCGTCGTTTGGCGGATGATGCCGGGGAGGTACAGCGTTTAGATGAAACCCGGGCAGAGAACCGTCCGGGTCAGATGTAAATACAGGGGCGATCTTCGAATCGCCCCTTTTTGTTGGCCGTGGATTATATTTTTTTCAGCGTTTCAGCCCGCAGATCTTTCTTCAATACCTTGCCGACATTGGTTTTGGGCAATTCATCCCGAAATTCGATGCTCGTCGGCAGCTTGTATGTGGCCAGGGACCCCTTGCAATAGTCGATCAACTCTTTTTCCGTAGCGGTTTCACCCGGTTTTAGAACAACGAAGACCTTGACGCATTCTCCGCGGGTTGGATGGGGTACGCCGATGGCTGTGGCTTCTTGAACCTTGGGATTGGCGAAGAAGACTTCTTCGATGTCCCGCGGATATACGTTATACCCGCCGCTGATGATCATGTCCTTTTTGCGGTCCACAATAAAGAAAAAACCGTCCTTGTCCATGATGGCGATATCGCCGGTGTGCAGCCATCCATCCACGAGCGTCTGAGCGGTTTCTTCCGGTTTTCCCAGATACCCTTTCATCACCTGAGGCCCCCGTACGATCATTTCTCCGGGTTCCCCGACAGGCATTTCGGTAAGGCCGTCTGACAGATCTACAATTTTGGACTGGGTATTGGGAATCGGAAGGCCGATACTGCCAACCTTCCGGTTGTCCGCAGAAAAAGGATTGACATGCGTCACCGGCGTGGATTCCGTCATGCCGAAGCCTTCCACAATGATCGCACCGGTCTTTTTTTCAAAGTCTCGAATCACTTCGACCGGCAGAGGCGCGCTGCCGGAAAAACAGCCCTTGATGGAAGACATATCGGTTTTATGAATCAGTGGATGGTTCAGCATGCCGATATACATCGTTGGCACCAGCGGGGCGAACGTGGGTTTGAATTTTCCGATCGTTTCCAGAAGCGGCTGCGATTGGGGTTTGGGTACCAGAATATCTCCCCATCCCATAAATATGGCCAGATTCATGGCGACGGACAGACCGAAGACATGAAAAAACGGCAGTGCGCCCAGCATTGTTTCCTCACCTTTGTTAAAACCCGGAAACCAGGCTTCCAGTTGCTGTACCTGACAGCTCAGGTTGGCATGGGTGAGGATAACGCCTTTGGAGACGCCTGTGGTGCCTCCTGTGTATTGATACATGGCGACATCGTCAAAGGAAAGGACGCATTTGGGAGGTGCCGGTCTGGACATCGCCATGAGCGGCTTCCATTTATGAACATTTGGAGCAGATTTGACATCTGCAGCCAGCTTTCTCTTTTTGGCGACCAGCGGAAATAACAAATTTTGAGGAAACGGCAGATAATCGCCGAGAGACGTACACACAATGTGCTGAATGCTGGTTTGGGGCCTTAAATCAATCATCCGGTTTCCGAGAAGATCGAGTGTGACAAGGCATTTGGATTTGGAATCATTAAACTGGTGAAGCAGTTCCCGATCTGAATACAGGGGATTGTTCATCACTGCAATGGCGCCTATCTTAAGCGTGGCGTAATAGGCGACAACGCAGGGAATGGTATTGGGCAGCAAAATGGCGACACCGTCTCCTTTGGAAATGCCGAATTCAAGCAGACAGGCGCTGAAGCGGTTGACCATTTCGTTAAGTTCGCGAAAGCTGACTTTGTAGCCCTGAAAAAGGATTGCCATGTTGTTCGGAAACATCCGGGCGGAACGCTCCAGAAATTCCGGCAGGCAGGTTTTTTCAAATGTTACTGTTTCTGGAATTCCTTTAGCATAGGAATTCAACCAGGGTTTATCGGCATCACCGACAGATGTTGTCACATGCACCTCCTCTATTTAACACCGTTGACACAAAAGGTAAAAAAAGGCGACCCGCCCGGATTCCGCGGATACAGCGCCCGGAGCAGGGACTTACTTTATGATTGAAATATAAGTCGATATCGGATAATTTGTGACGGATTCTGATGAAGAGACTCTCTCTTTTTACGAAGTCATCAAAATTTTACTTGACGGAAATGAATTTGTTGTCTAAATGAATGAATGCTCATTCATTATTAAGTCCAAAAAAAATTACGGCGAAAATTGTCTATCCATTAATATTTTTATAATACAATTGAAGGGAGAAAGAAAGTAAAAAAATGGAAACCGCTTTGATCTCTCCGGCCAAGGCCTGGCTGTTCGGATTTATCCCGACGGTGATTTTTTCGGTGATCATCCCTGTGATTGGGGTGGCCTGCTTCACGTATATCATTGCCAAACGGGCGGCCCCGTTAATCCGCTCCAGGCAGGACCCCCGCCTGAACCATGTCGGAGAACGGGTAATGGCCATGCTGAAATATGCATTCGGCCAATACCGCCAGCCCCGTTACATGATGGCGGGTTTAATACATATCACGCTGTTTGCAGGTTTTATGATTTTGTCTCTGCGCTCTATCACACTGGTGATTATGGGGCTGTCCAGTGGTTTTGTGCTGCCCGGACTTGGAGGCATTGCCGGACAGATTTACAGCATACTGAAAGACATCGCGGCAACATTTGTTCTGGCGGCCTGTGTCGTGGGAATGCTCCGAAGAGGTGTTTTTCGCCCGGAACGCTACGATGTTCCCAAACGCTATGGAAAGAAGGATCATACCGCTGAAGCGGTATTTGTGCTGGGGCTGATCACTACACTGGTGACCTGCGACATGATTTTCGAGGGCACCCAGGTGGCAGCGCAACTGCAAAAGGGGCTCCATCCTGAATATTTGCTTCCGGGGATGGGGTCATGGCTGGCGGCCAACATGTTGAGCGGCGTTAGTCTGGTGTCGTTGCAGCGTCTGCATCTGGCGTCATTTTACCTGCACGATATGGTATTTTTCTTCTTCCTGTGCTTTTTGCCGATGGGAAAGCATTTTCATGTGATTACCTCAATTCC
>DAIEFO010000286.1 GCA_027325475.1 Desulfobacteraceae bacterium
GTGTTTCTTGAATGGTGTCATAGCGATTATCCTGTGGTGGTTCAGAAAGAATATCCGATGGAGAAATGCAGCCGTCCTGGCGCTTCACCGGGCTCAGGGTTCAGCTTGAATCCATAAACCAGTCCGATGGGTCCTATGGGGGTGATGTATCGAAGGCCAAAACCGGCGGAAGTCCGGAATCCCTCCTCGATATTGGGTGTTTGATACCGGCTGAGCGCTCCGGTATCTACAAAAAGATCGAGTTCCAGATCATGGCCCAGATCGATCCTGCCTTCAAGGGTTCCGGATGTGGAGGTTAATCCCCCGACAGGGGTGTGGGTGCTGTCATACCGCAGCATGTTTTCATCGAATCCCCGCACATTGGCGGAGCCCCCCAGATAAAAAAGCTGATCCGTGGCCACAATGCGCTGGGTATTCATGGGCTCCATGTAACCCCATCTGGCCGCACACGCCAGGGTCAGGCGGGGCAGGGGCGTCATGTAAGTGCGGACGTCGAGCCTGTATCTGATAAAATCATCCAGATTACTGTCCATACCGTTGGAGACATCCATATATCCCGCGGCAAAGACACCTTTGGTGGGTCTGACAAAAGAGTCTCGGGTATCGTATTGCAGCTTGGGGCTGAGTACCATGAGACTTCTGGGGTCCACGGAATTGGGAGAAAGATTGTCTGTCCAGTAAGTCTGAACGGTGGATTTAGGATTTTCATAAAGTTTTCTCTGCTCAGCCCCCAGAGACAATCCCGTACTGAAATGGTTCTGCCAGTTTCGTGAAAATGACAGAGACGAGCCCATAATCCGAATACCAAAGCCCTGGTTGAATTCAGACCGGTCTTCTGAATAAACAGAAGCATCCGCAGAAACACGGGTTTCCAGAAATCTGGGTTCGGTCAATCCCGTTTCAACTTTATATCCGATCTGGCTGACCTCAGTTTGCGCCCAAGACTTGATGTTAGCGCCCCATAGATTACGATCTTCAAAGCGGGTATGCGCAAAAGCGCCTTTTTGTGTTTCATAGCCGACGCCGGCGTCCAGCACGTAGGGTTTGGCTTCTTCCACTTCGATGATCAGGTTGATTCGATGCGCCTTTTTCTGTAAACCACAGGCATGAAATTGCACGGAACGGATAATTTCCATGCTGCGAATATTCTTCTGGCTTTTTAGCACTTTTTTCGGGGAAAAAGGGTCTCCGGTGCTGATTTCCATTTCATTTTTCAATATGCGTTTCTTTGTGATGAAATTCCCGACAAACGTGATATCTCCCATTGTTACATACGGGCCTTCATCAATGATATATTCGATTCTGGCCCTTGAAGGATGGTCTGAGTACACGACCCTGTCCTGAATCTGCACGTAAGGGTGGCCGGTATCGGAAACCATGTCGTTCAATGTATTTTTATCGTTTTTCAGAGCGTTTTCATCAAAAGGTGCGCCCGCTTTTAGAGAAAGACTTTGAAGAGCATGTTGTCGTGAAATGGAATGAAGCCCTGAAATGGCAATGGCGCTGACCCGTATTTGAGCGTGTTCATGAATGTTTATGGTGATTGCGGCTTTCGTGTGATCCGGAGAGAAAACGATATCGGGAGTTACCTCCGCCGAACGGTATCCTTTGGAAAAATACAATGCTGCGATGGCTTGCGTGTCTTCCCGAAGGGTTTCAGGCACCAGGGCGCCGCTGTTGAAAATGCCTCGTGAGCGGGAAAGAATCTGGCCTTCGATGCTTCCAATGGGCAGGCCATGATTGCCATGAATGGTGATACGGTCAATTTGTGTTTTAGGGCCTTCCTGGATATGGATATAAATCGGCTTTTCTTTGGCGTGTGATGTACCTGTCGCATCGCCTTCGGTAATGGTGACCTGAGGATTCATATATCCGGCGTTGTTATATCTGGCCTTGATTTTATGGACGGAAAGGCTGATGCCGGTGTCGTTGATTTTTCCTTCCGAGGAAAACACCAGATCGGTGGTTAAAGCGCTGGTTGAGATATGCCGATTTCCAGACCAGATAAACCGGTAGTGAATGCCTTCAGTGACAGTGACATCCATATTTACGTGGAGGGGGTTTCCGGGGATGGGCGACAGTTTGTAGTGAATTCGAGCGTCCAGATATCCATGGCGCCAATACAGTGAAGACAGTTTATGGATGTCTTTCTGAATATCGCCATCGATCAGACGTCCGGAAACGCCGGGTAGCAGAGATTGCCGCCAGATCGTCATCAAGGCTTTCAGACGGAGCGCAGAAAATGCACGAACGTCTTTGAAGCGAATCTGTGCCAGATGACGAAAATCTCCCTTGTGGAGGGTGATCTGAATTCTGCGATTGATGCCGTCTGTGTCCGGGACCGGTTGAATGGTGACGGAAGGATGCATAAATCCCTGCTGTTTCAGATAGGTGATCAGGCGTGCTGTTTGTTCCTGGATGGCATCTGTGTCCAGAACAGCGCCAACATGAAACGATATTATGCCGATGATGCTGCGTTCAGACAGTGGAAAAGCGCCATCTATCTGAATGTCGGTGATCCGAGCACGCCGGCTGTCCTGCATGCAGGATACGTCCTTTGAAGCGGCTTCCGGTATGGGGTTCGAGGATTCCGCGTGTGGTTTGGAGTCCACGTTGCCGGATCGGGCGGCAAAACATGGTGCATGGCTTCCCAGAATCATTGTCAGAAAGAAAATAATCGCCAATCGGTGTTGCGCAGGGAGATGACAAGCGGGGATGGATGCCCGTATCCTGCAGCCGACCGACAATGCGTACTGAAGCACTTTCCGAAAGCCTTTTCTATCGGAATTCATGACGGTATTTGAATTCACCACCAAAGATTCCCTGGTTATCCTGAAATCCGCTCAGCAGCAGATTCTCAACCAGCATATAATCGGCGATAGCCGTTTGAACGGTTTCGCCTTGCCGGTTTTCCACCGTGTATTTCAGGGTGATTTGAGGGGAAATGACTTTGCCAAGCGTTACTTTCAGGGGGTCGTCATTGACGTATCGTGCTTGTCCTGTGGTATCAACATCGAGGATATCCAGGCCTGAAATTTTTTTCAGATCGCTGCCAACGGATGCAGACAGCATATCCGCAAGCATTTTCTGAGATGAAGATGTTTTTC
>DAIEFO010000287.1 GCA_027325475.1 Desulfobacteraceae bacterium
AAGTTCCAGTATGATCCTGAACAGATAGATGTACACACCATCAACCCAATTAAAGAAGAATTATAAAAAAAGGAGAATCTGATGAACATTCTGTTTTTCGGACCGAACGGCAGCGGCAAAGGAACCCAGGGAGCTATTTTAAAAGACAAGTACAAAACCCCACATATCGAATCCGGCGCTATTTTTCGGGAGAACATTTCAAAAGGCACGGAATTGGGCGCCAAAGCCAAGGCATATATAGACAGGGGAGATCTGGTTCCAGATGATATTACCATCCCTATGATTTTAGATCGTTTGAAACAGGCGGACTGCAAGAATGGATGGCTGCTGGATGGATTTCCCCGCAATAAAAATCAGGCTATCAAGCTGGATGAAGCACTTAAGGCTGCAGGGTTGGGGCTGGATATTGTAATTGAAATCATTCTCGATCGAGAAATTGCCAAAAACAGAATTATGGGCAGACGACTTTGTGTCAAAGATAATAACCACCCCAACAACATTTTTATTGATGCCATCATGCCTAAAGATGGCAAGTGCCGGGTATGTGGCAGTGAGCTGAAAACGCGTGCGGATGATCAGGATGAAACCGCTATCAATAAACGCCATGATATTTATTACAACACCATAGATGGTACGTTGGCGTCTGCTTATTATTTTAAAGAACTGGCGGCATCCGGCAAGGGCATTCGATATATCACTCTCGATGGTAAACCCGGCGTTAAAGAAGTAGCCGCAGAGCTGATGTCAAAACTCTAAAAAAGCTCGAAATAATTCATCAATATTGCGTGAGAGCAGGAAACAACTTGATTCTCACGCTACCCTATCTTCGATTTTTTACGATGCGTTCACCTTAATGAGTTCGCTATCCTCAATCTCCACATTGGGCGGCCCTCCTGACTTTACAGCATACCCCCAAAGTCTGAAAATTGACTTTCACGAGGTTATCACATTTCACCTTTGCATATGTTTTTTCGAATTTACTTGAAAATTTTCATTTTATAAGTTATGAATAGACGTTAATTAAGAATTAAAATCAACCACGAAAGGATTTTATACTCAAAATCCGGTGGAACGAAGGGGGCGAAAAAGGTGAAGGAAATTCAGGTCAAAGTTTTCGATAACGATCTGGAAAAGGCCATGCGGATTTTGAAGAAAAAAATTCAGAATGATGGACTTTTCAAGCGGCTCAAGCTGAAAAAAAGTTATGAAAAACCTAGTGAACACAAGAGACGCAAACAGCGGGAAGCCATCAGAAGACAGCGGATTGCTACTTCCAGAAGCAGAACTTCGAGATAGAATGTCCGCAAAAACCATTTCTACGCCCGACAAAAATCATTTTGTCGGGTTTTTTTTACGCATATGAAATCTAAAAAGTCTCTCACCTATCAAGACTGTCTGCAAGCCATGTACAGGCTCCACAGATTCGGTATCAAACTGGGCCTTGATACTATTGGCCGTATTTTAACTGAGTTGAACAACCCCCAGCAGCATTATGCGTGTATTCATATTGCGGGTACAAATGGCAAAGGATCTGTTGCTGCATACCTTGGGTCCATTCTTCAACAAGCCGGATACCGTGTAGGGGTTTATACGTCCCCGCATCTGATACGCTTCAATGAACGCATCGTTGTGAATCAACAGCCCATCTCCGATGAAGCCATTGTTAACGCGTACCTTGCTGTAAAAAATGTCCAGCACGGCGACCGTGATCCTACGTTCTTCGAATATACCACCGCCATGGCGCTTTATGAATTTGCGAGACAGCAAGTGGCCTGGGCAGTTATTGAGACGGGTATGGGAGGGAGAATGGATGCTACCAACGTCATCCAGCCAGTTATCTCTGTCATTACTAATATCTCCCTGGAACACCGATCGTATCTGGGAAACACCATTGCCGAAATTGCCGGGGAAAAAGGCGGTATCATAAAACAGGAAATTCCTGTTGTAACCGCCGTATCCCAACCTTCCGCTGTTACTGTTCTGGAAATGCTGGCGGCAAAGCAGTCCGCTCCACTGTATAGATTAAAAAAAGATTTTCGCGTCCGTCGAAATCCTGATCGTTCTTTTTCCTATTCGGGATTGGAAAATATCTGGAAAAACATGAGAACTGGTCTGCCGGGGGCTCATCAGATCAGCAATGCCGCTCTGGCGCTGGCAGCCTGTGAAATCCTCAACCAGAATCACACCCGCATCAGCCTGACGCAGATTCAGGATGGGCTGGAACAAACCCGCTGGCCAGGGCGCCTTGAAGTTGTTTCCAAGGCACCCATGATAATTCTGGATGGTGCGCACAACCTGGACGCTTCCAGAAAGCTGGCTAGTTATCTGGCGACAGACTTGAAAGGGCGCAAAATTACGCTCGTTATTGGTATCTTGAGCGATAAACCCTATGAAGCTATTTTAAAAAATCTGATTTCTGTCTGCTCACGGGTAATACTGACCCGCCCCGAAATAGACCGAGCGCTACCTCTCGAAACACTCTATGAAAAAGCAGCACTGCTGACAGACGATATCGAGCAGATTAAAGATGTCGGTCATGCGGTAGCTTTTGCCATATCAACATCAGCACCTGATGACGTCATCTGTGTGGCCGGTTCTTTATATGTGGTGGGTGAAGCCAAAGCGGCTCTGTCTCATGTCAAAGAAGGCGTTCAACATATGTAGCGGTATTCGGGTTTCTGAATTTTTCTGAGTTCATCGAACTTGACTTCTGGGAAAAATTCGCCTATCATCCACGGGAGAAATCAGGCGGAGATAGTGTGCTCTGGTTTCTGCTATTCACTCATGCGCCCGTAGCCCAGGGGATAGGGCGTCAGCCTCCGGAGCTGAAGATCGCTGGTTCAAGTCCAGCCGGGCGTACCATACATCAATCTTATAGTGTCAGCTTCAAAAAAAATCTGCATATTGCACGTTGTGTTGCATCCTTCGTCATTGCGGCAACACAAGCACATCTCACTCCTCAGATTACGAAGCCATCAATCGTAAAAGGCCGCATACAGCAATTGAACTGTGCATGCGGCCTTTATGATATTGTCGCGCCGATTGGATTGGCTCTTTATTCAATATTAATATTTATCTGTTTAGGTCTCTGTTCCTCGGG
>DAIEFO010000288.1 GCA_027325475.1 Desulfobacteraceae bacterium
TTCGCTGCCGGCAATCCATTTCTTGAGGGTTTCAGCGATCTCCCTGGCCCGAACCGTGCTGGATAACGGCACAGTGGGAACATCCACTCCGTTTAGCTGGATCACCCCGCTTTTGAGTTCCGCATAGCTGACCTGCCCCAGGCTTCGAGAGATGCCATTGGGGTAATCATGGCCATAATCCAGAATCTGCGTAAAAATGTCCTCATCCGATATCCCGGTGTATTCGGCCATCTCTTCATTCAAAATCGGAATCGGAATGCCAATACCAACGGCCAGCGAACACCCATAGCCCAGAATGCTCACCCCCACCAGCCACCGGGGACTCATCTTCTTCAAGTCTCCCATGACCCAGAGGGTTCCAGCGGGGGCCACCGGAACCCCTTTGTCCGTGCGTTTGGCTGAGGGCTTGTGCTGGGTGCCATGCCAGGTCACATACCCTTCGGACCCTCCCAGAAAAATCCGTGTTCCCAGCCCGATGGTCTGGTAATAAGGATCATTGAACAGTGGGCTCAACATGCCGGATGTACTGTAATTGGCATTGGCCGCCCGCGGTTTTAACGTTCCCATATAGGTATAGACGGTTTTCTTGGTCATGTTGACCGCGCAGTTATAGTTCTGATAAGCATTTCTGGGATTGCACAACACTGCGTTGGGAAGTGCCTGAAGCGTAACTTCCTTTTCCACATGACGGTTGGGATAACAGTCCGTTCCATAGGCGGTGGCCTTCAGATAGACCCGCTTTCCGGCCACCAGATCCTGAATCACATGCCCGCCGCCGTAATTGAACTCTCCGGGATACACCTTGTTGAGCGGATCATCCTCACAAGGTTCTGTTGCGCCGATATAACAGTCCACCGCAGCAATACCGCCGTATGCAGGCACATTGTTGAGCCATACTTTCGAGGCTTTAATCCCCGGCGTGGAATGCCCGAAATTGATAAATGCGCCGGATGAACACATGGGAGAAAAAGTTCCGGTCGTCACCACATCCACATAACGGGCTGCCTCGACTGGTCCCTGCTCTCTGACGATATCGGTCATTTCCTCGGCCGTCACGACCACCACTTCACCGGATTTGATTTTATCGTTAATTTCTTTATATGTCTTGACGACTTTGTACTTTTTCATAACCCCAGAATCTCCCTTATTTGGTAGGGGTGGAAATGGTGGATTTGATCTCATCGATTTTATCGGTGATGTTGTTCTTGATCCATTTGGGATCCCACCATTCAATCGGATTGACAAACGTCTGGTGAACAAGCATGGAATAATGCAGGTGGTCCCCGGCAGCCATTCCGGTCGTATCCGTATATCCCAGGATGTCATTTTTGGAAACCATCTGTCCGGGTTTGACATTGAAGCTGTTCATATGGGAATACATGCTGAACAACCCGAATCCATGGTCGATCAAAACGGTATTGCCATAAATTCCCAGCATCTCGGTAAATACCACCCTGCCGCTGTTGGCCGCCGGAATCGGAGCATGCTGTACAGACGCCAGATCAACGCCAAGGTGATCCTCCTGATCAATCTCCTTGCCTTTATACATGTAAGTGCGGTGATCTGCAAACCCTGCACGGGGAGCAGAATCCGGAAGTCTGACAAATGTCCCTTCCCAGTATAGTTTGTTGTCGCTGGAGGTTACCGCCGATACAATCCGCCGGTAATTTTCGTCTCGAACTTCCCGATTGACCTTGAGAAACTTATCCAGCATGGGATTCTGACTGCCTGGCGGAATATCCACTTTGAATTCGGGCATTTTCTGGTTCAGAAAGCCATCCGAAACATTAATGGTGTCCGATTTGAAAACCCTCCCCTTGATATGATTAAGAAATCCGGCTCTTACCGAATTGCCTGCATCATCGGTTGCCTTGACATACATTTCTGTTCCAGGCCCCTGGCGGTAGTTCAGCGCGATAAACGCCATATAGATGTTCGGATCGCTGAAATATCCGTTTTGTCCCGGATAAAACTGATCTCCCACCATGACACCGTTTGCCGGGCAGGGTTTGGAAAGCCGGTAAATGACCAGCCCCGCACCGCCTTGTGTCAGATTGTGAACCTTGCTCAACACCGTGATTTCGGGAGGTTTTGTGTCAATCTTGATTTCCTTGTCAATGACCGATTTATTGCCATGAAACCATTGGCGCCATGAGTTATCGCGAGCCTCCACATGAAAAACAGCCTTACCGTCGCTGATGCCCAGCTTTTTGATATCCGGCTTGACGCTGATATCCGCCGTATGCACCACGGTGCTTCCCGGTTCCCCTGCCAGGGGATAATGCTCATCTTTTAGCACAGTCTCCTTGCCGTTTTGTTCGATGGCGATCCGTATGCTGCGGATACCGGTTTTAGCGTCGGAAACATGAAAGACAACCTCTTGTGATGTATTGAGGTATGCAGGAATATCACCGGAAATAACCGGTTTTTCGCCTTCCAGCTTACCCCACAGAAACCAGCCAAGAAACAACACCCCGCAAAACACCGCCAGCAACAGCAGGCGTGAAATAAATCTCAAAGGATTCATTGATTTTTCCACAGTAATCTATTTTTTGCCTCTCATCTACAGGTCATGCGCTTTTCCAGCGTGAAAAATGTGTTGGCTTCACAACCATTGCGTTTGCCATCACTGTTCATGAATTTATTATCAATTAACCCCATGCTTATCAAGGCTTGTTTTTAAATTACAGCCAGCACTCTTGCGAAGCCGTCATCATTGCTTGACTTTTACCACCAGTGCTGGCTATAAATAAAAACCTAACGGAATTATTGAAAAGATCCGATCTGAATATTCAAAGTTTCCATGCTCTGACCATTTAAGAGAGTTTTCATGATCATCAAGGCTGCATATAATGAAATTTCCATCGGAACAGGCGCAGGGCTTGTTCTCATCGCAGGGCCATGCGTCATTGAAGACTATGATACCACATTGTCTATCGCCCGTTTTTTGAAACAGCTTACCGATTCGTTGAACATCCCTTTTGTTTTCAAAGCATCTTACGACAAGGCCAATCGTACATCCCTTCAGTCCTATCGAGGGCCGGGAATCAAGGATGGACTCCACATGCTGGCCGATATCAAGAAGGCTCTGTCCAT
>DAIEFO010000289.1 GCA_027325475.1 Desulfobacteraceae bacterium
GGGACAACTGACTTCGCCTATGGTATAACCAAGCCAGATGATCTGCGCCAGAATCTGGTTGTCGAAAATGAAGTCGTCGGAATTTTCTTTCAAGGGCAGTTTCTCTAAAAGGCTTCTGGAAAAAGCCCGGTAACCGGTATGATACTCGGACAGTTTGGCGCGAAGAAGCAGATTTTCAACAAACGTCAGAAACCGGTTGGATACATATCGCCACACCGGCATACCGCCTTTTATGGCATATCCCCCCAATATCCGGGAACCCAGCACGCATTCGTAAAGACCGCTGGCGATCAGCGACGCCATTGCCGGAATCAGTTTCGGCGTATATTGGCAATCCGGATGCACCATGATGACAATGTCCGCGCCTTCTTTCAGCGCCAGTTCGTAGCAGGATTTCTGGTTGGCGCCGTATCCCATGTTGTGCTGGTGCTGATAGACCAGGGTATTGGGAAGGGTTTGGGCGATGGATACAGTTTCGTCCCGGCTGCCGTCATCCACCAGAATGACCCTGTCAACGATTCGCTGCGCCATGACTTCGTCATAGGTCATGCGGAGCGTGTGAGCCGCGTTGTAGGCGGGCATTACCACGATGATTTTTTTATCGTTCAGCATAGGATTTTAGAACAACTTCAGCATCTTTCCGACCAGACCGATCATGGAAATGGCGGAAAATGTCATGGCGAATGTAAACATGCGCATGCTTTGCGCCCGATTTTCACGCAAGCCTTCATCAATTCTCCGGTCAATGCGCTCCAATATCTTGTCCAGCTTATCTTCGATCTGCAAAAAATGTTTATCCACTTGTTCAAAGCGTTGATCCACCTGCGCAAAGCGTCGATCCACCTCTGCAAAACGCGTGTCCATGTTGTTTTGCATTTCTGAAAAGCGTTTGTCCATATCGCTTTGCATTTCTGAAAAGCGTTTGTCCATATCGCTTTTCATTTCTGTAAACCGGTTGTCCACCTGCCCAAAACGCTTGTCCATATCACTTTTCATTTCTGCAAACCGGTTGTCCACCTGCCCAAAGCGTTTGTCCATATCGCTTTTCATTTCTGCAAACCGGTTGTCCACCTGCTCAAAGCGCTTGTCCATAACATCAAGCAGATTTTTCTGACCTGCCTTCAACTCATCCACCTGATACTGAAGATGGTTGAAGCGAGCCTCAAAATATTTCGATGTGGGAATGATATTGGCAACAAGAATATCTATCGTTTTTTGGTCCAGCGTCAGTCCCATGAGTTTGCCCGGTTCTTCATCCATAGCCCAGACTCCTTTGATATCTTCGTAAAAATTGACACTCTTGTAAAAAGTCAAATTTCAGGCGGATTCGTAATCGAATGCTTTTTCAATAAAGATTATCCTGATTATGTCGGATTTAGGGGTGAATCACGCAAATAAAGATGTTTCAGAATAATCCCAATAAAACATTTTTGCAAATGATACCAAATGAAGTCGATCAATACAAAAATCTGGACGCCGCGTCTCAAAAATCCCTTGTCAGTTCAATCAACTTGCCCACTTAAAACAGCAAGAAGCCTCAATTTTAAACCGAATAACGTCAACCTTAGCCGTGCGAGATACGAGTACCGGCTGAAGTACCTCGTTGGGTAGCACACGCAGACCAGGGCTTGATCTTCATTAGAGATGGTGTAAGAATGCGCTCTGGAATCTCTGTATCGTGAGCAGCCTGCGCTCTCAACCAATAACCGTTGGACAAGCCAAAGAACCGGCACAGCCGCAAATCGGTATCAGCAGTAATTGAACGCTTTCCCGCGACAATCTCACTGATACGTTGCGCGGAAACACCAATCTCCTTGGTCAGGCGGTACTGACTAAGACCCATAGAAATCAGAAACTCCTCCAGGAGAATCTCGCCGGGAGTAACAGGTTCGAGTTTTTTCATAACGGTCTCCTTAGTGGTAATCGACGAGTTCCACATTTTCTGCGCCTGCATCCGTCTTTCACTCGCTTAAACCTGAGGTCGCCCGCAAACGGATTTATAAGCCATTGCCTGTATACTTTGGAAGCCCTGTTTTGAATCTCTGACAGAAGATCGTCAAAAATTTTCCAGCCACGTATCGGCCGGTGCGGCAAAAAACTCATGAAGAGGGATGCCATTGCCGCCAACGACGAGAATCCGTGCATTGGGATACTGGGCGCGAAAAATTTCCAGCCCAGGCGTTTTGCCGCTCCTGCCGCTTTTCACCTCAATTGCCCAAAGCTTTGTCCCACGGGCAATGACAAAATCCACTTCGTGATTCCCTTTTCGCCAGTATGTGATGGCATAGTCCGCAGGAGGCAGCGTGCTGAGGAGATAGCCCCCTACGGCATTTTCGACCAGACGGCCCCACCAGCTCGTGTCGGCGATGGATTCATCAAACGAACGGTTTGACAGCGCATTGACCAGTGCATTATTCCAGAGCAGCAATTTGGGACTGCTCCCCCGCTTGCGGACGGATCCCCGCGAAAAGAGTTTCAAGCCACTGACAAGAAAAGCTGTTTCGAGCAGCCTCAGATAGTGGGCAATGGTTGTGGCATTGCCGACATCCTGCAATTGTCCGAGCATTTTGTTATAAGAGAGTATCTGGGCGGGAAATGTCGCCGCCAGCGCGAACAAATGTCGCAGAAGCGTTGGTTTTGTAATTTTTTGAAGCTGGAGAACATCACGCGCCAGCACTGTCTCGATCAAAGAATCGGTCACGTATCGCTTCCACTTCCGCTCATCGCCGCTGAAAGCCGCTGCGCCAGGATAACCACCGAAATAAAGCCAGTGAGGCAGATCCCAACCAAAGGCGTCAACGCATTCCTGAAACGTCCAGTGGTTGCAACGATGCAGGAAAAATCGTCCTGTCAGGCTTTCCGATAACCCGGCCTGAATCAGGAGCGCCGATGATCCCAGTACGAGCAGACGAATATCTTGTGATGTGCGGATGGCGGCGTCCCACTTGATTTTGAGGGATTCGCTCCAACCGCGTACCTTTTGCACCTCATCGAGTACAAGAAGTACAGCGCCACCCGAACGACTCGCCTCAACCTCGGCCCGGCGCCACTGCGTTTCGATCCATTCCGGCCCCGGAGGAAGCGGACTGTC
>DAIEFO010000028.1 GCA_027325475.1 Desulfobacteraceae bacterium
GATTGATGGAAGCCGCCAAAGGCTATTACAGGAACATCGGCACCGATGCGCAGCCTGTTTGATTTCAATCCGGAATACATGTCCGTGGTAAGTGTTTCACGAGCCATAATGGACGCGGATATTGTGATCAGCCTTCCCAAATTCAAGACGCATGGCCTGACAGTGATGACCGGCGCCATCAAGAACAGCTACGGTTTTCTGCCGGGCGCTCAGAAAGCCCGTTTGCACAAGGCTGCCGGCAGCCCGGCGCGGTTTCATGAAATGATTGTGGATGTCTTTCGAATCCGGATTCCAGATCTGTTTATCGTGGATGCCGTGGTCGGGATGGAAGGCAACGGCCCCGCATCGCCGGAACTTCGGGATATCGGGCTGATACTGGCTTCAGACAACGCCGTGGCACTGGATGCCACCATTGCCACCATGATGGGCTGCGATCCGGCAAAACTGGGCTTTCTTCAGAAGGCCAAACGGGTGGGGCTGGGAGATTTCGATCTCCGAAACAATGAAATTATCGGGGAATTGAAGCAGATACCAGATTTCAAACTGCCGCCTCTGGGCGGGGAGGCCAATATCGGAAATCCGTCCATTCAGGCGCTCCTCACAAAACCGACGATGCTGCGCCCCCAGCCGGATACAGAGCGTTGTACGGGCTGCGGAACCTGCGTTGACCAGTGTCCGGTATCCGCTCTTTCGATGGTGGAGCAGTTTCCGGAAGCAGATCCGGAAATCTGTATCCGGTGCTTCTGCTGCCAGGAAATTTGCCCGGAAAAGGCCATGGCCCTGGTATAGGTTTACTTTCTAGTTTTCGAACGACTTTGTAAAATGTTTGCAGGCAAGGCGTGCAAATCCGAATGCGGACTTTTTACAAAGCCGTCAGAATTCTGTCTTTGAAAGTTCATCTGACCCCATCTGCGTCTGGGGTTCATTCGGAGAGGCCGGTACGCTGGTCATATTTGCAGCGTTAGCGGCGGTATGAATGGGATGTGCACCTTCCTTGAAACATTCAAACAGTACATTCTGAGAGTCCGGCCCCGCAGGTTGTCCGGTGGTGGCATCCACTTTGGCGAATACGACACCGGCCGGAATTGAAAAAACCTGAACCGGCTTGTTGGCAAGCGCCTGTTTCATAAATTCAACCCAGATGGGACAGGCGGCCACACCACCGGTTTCACCCCTTCCGAGAGATGCTTCTGCATCGAAACCAACCCAGACACCGGTAATATATTCCGGAGTATATCCGATAAACCAGGCATCATTCATGTTGTTGGTGGTACCGGTTTTCCCGGCCGCAGGCCGGTTCAGTTCCAGCGCCTTGCGGCCGGTGCCATCCTTGATGACACTCTCTAAAAGACTGGTAATGATATAAGCTGTACTGCTGTCGATCACATGTTCTTTCTGGGTATGGGATTCTTCGAGCACTTTCCCGCTTTGATCCACGATTTTAGTGATAAAAACCGGCTGAACCAGATCCCCGCCATTATCAAAAACAGAATAGGCTCTTACCATTTCAAGAAGCGATACACCGGATGACCCCAGCGCGATGGAGAGATTTCTCTCCAGATTCGATGTAATCCCAAGCTTTCTGGCGTAACCGATGGCATAGTCCACACCGATATCCTGAAGGATCTTTACGGTTACCACATTGATGGATTTTTCAAGGGCCGTTCGCAGCAGAATATGCCCCAGATAATTCCGCTCATAGTTATGGGGTTTCCAGACAGAATCTCCCTCACCGGTAGGAAAGGCGACAGGAGAATCCACAACGACGGTTGAAGGCGTATAGCCTTTATCAATGGCTGCGGCGTAGATGATAGGCTTGAACGATGAGCCTGGCTGGCGTCTGGACTGAATAGCCCGGTTAAACTGGCTGTCCTTGAAATCCCGGCCGCCTACCATGGCCGTGACATTTCCGGTTCCGGCCGCCAGACAGAGCAGCGCGCCCTGAACTTTCGGAATCTGGTCGAGAGAAAATTCCAGACGATGGGCAGTTCCACCACTGTTCTTGACCTTTACCATAACGACATCGCCCGGTGATAAAATGGCCGCCGAGTGCTTGACATTACCTTCCCGTGCTGCTTCCGGATTGATATTCCTGGCCCATCTCATGTCCTCGGCCCTGATGGTTCCCTGGAATTTCCCCACCCGCACGGCAGCCGATTGATCCGTTTTGCTGACAGAAATAACAACGGCGTTCAGCATTTCACCGGGCTTCAAGGGAGCGTTGCCCAGGCCCTGCTGGATGGTGTTACAGTAGGCCTCGATTTCTTCAGGTTTCAGGTGCTTGACAGGCCCTCGGTATCCTTCATGTTTATCCAGAACGGCGAGTCCGTCATCCACCGATTTCTGAGCCGCTTTCTGAAGTCCCGCATTGACAGCCGTATAGATGCTGAGACCATCGGCATAAAGGGCATTCTGACCGTATTTGCTTTCCACATAACGCCGCACCTGCTCGGTATAAAACGGCATTTCCTTGATATTTCTGGAAGTTTTGGTTTTGATATCCAGAGGTTGTTTGATGGCGTCTGCGGCCTGAGCATCGGTGATATAGCCATCTGCCGCCATACGGTTCAGCACATAAATCTGACGCTGTTTGGCTCTCTCCGGCTACCGAAATGGGGAATATTTGCTGGGCGCCTGTGGAAGCCCTGCCAGCAGCGCACATTCAGCAATATTCAACTGGCTGACAGATTTTCCGAAATAGGTTTCTGCAGCCGATTCAACACCGTAAGCACCGTGCCCCAGATAAATCTGGTTCAGGTATAAAAACAGGATTTCATCTTTGCTGAAGGTTTTGGTGATACGGTAGGCCAGTATGGCTTCCTTGATTTTTCGCGTATAGCTGCGTTCCGGCGTGAGCAGAAAGGATTTGGTAACCTGCTGGGTAATCGTGCTTCCCCCCTGCACCACCCCGCCTGCCTCGAGATTTTTGACAAACGCACGGATAATACCGATAATATCGATTCCCGGATGTGAATAAAATCTTGAGTCTTCGGCGGAAATAAAGGCTTCTTTCAGCATCTGGGGAATGGCGGATATGGGAATGACGATCCGCCGTTCTTTGTAGAATTCGCCGATCTTCTGGTTATCCTCCGAATATACGGTGCTGATAACGGGCGGATGGTAATCGGACAGTTTGGATATTTTGGGCAGATCTTCATTGATATAAAAATACAGCAGCACCAGGCCAGTTCCGCCGGCAATCATGCCAAGCAATCCGCACCATAAAACAGTTTTGATAATAATGCGGGAAATGCCCACAGAGCTGCGTCTGGCGCGCTGTTTGAGAATCTGGGATGTTTTTCGATGGTTGGACATATTACAAGAAAATCCTTACAGGCAGGCTGAAAAATTGATGGCTGGAATGCAGGGTATCAGCTTCAGCCTGTACACATGTTGGTTTGAAGCATTATGAATGGGCTCAGGCGCTATGGCTGCATCGGAAATTCCGATGATACCCATGCAACGTGCACCTTCTTGATATGCTTATCGCTTTACAAATTTTCATCGACTTGTTAGATTTTTTCCATCATATTTTGACTTTTTACGAATTCGACTCTATTATACCTCAGCATTATAGAAAGACAAGATTTTTTACCGGCGGCGCGGTTCCGGTTTTATATCGATCCTGAATTTTTCTGTCTTTTCAGAAAATGGCAGGATTTTTCATTTTACAGGATAACTTATGGAAAAGATTCAATTGGATTTTAACAAACTTGGAGGCTTGGTGCCGGCGATTGCCCAGGATTATCAAACCGGCGAGATTCTGATGCTGGCATTTATGAATGCCGAAGCCTGGGAAGCCACGCTTTCAACCGGCAAAGCCACATATTTCAGCCGCAGTCGGCAGTCACTCTGGATTAAAGGTGAAACATCCGGACATCACCAGATTGTCCGGGAAATCCGGATTGACTGCGATAACGATACGGTGCTGCTGAAGGTGGATCAAATCGGCGGAGCGGCCTGCCATACAGGTCATAAAAGCTGTTTTTTCCAGCGCGTGGAAGGGCAATCTGTTGTCATATGTGGAGAACCGGTATTCAACCCGAAGGAGGTCTATAAATAAATGTCAACTGTTCTGAAGCTGGGAATTCCCAAAGGAAGTCTCCAGAACGCTACGGTGGAGCTGTTCCGGCGTTCCGGATGGAAAATCGATATCAACGGCAGAAGTTATTTTCCTGAAATTAATGACGATCATATTACATGCGCTTTGTGCCGGGCGCAGGAAATGTCCCGTTACGTCGAAAACGGCACCATGGATGCCGGTCTGACCGGTAAGGACTGGATTGCCGAAAATAATTCCGATGTCCATGTTGTAGCTGATCTGGTCTATTCCAAAGTTAGCGCCAGACCGGCCCGATGGGTGCTGGCGGTGCCCTTTGACTCTCCGGCGCAGAAACCGGAAGACCTCAAAGGCAAAAAAATCTCCACGGAATTGGTGCAGTTCACTAAAAAATACTTTGAGGAAAGAGGCATTCCGGTAACGGTTGAGTTTTCGTGGGGCGCCACCGAGGCCAAGGTGGTCTCCGGACTGGCGGACGCCATTGTGGAAGTGACGGAAACGGGAAGCACCATCAAGGCTCACGGGCTTAAAATCATCCATGAACTGATGCAGACCAACACCCGGCTCATCGCCAATCATGAGTCATGGAAAGACCCTGAAAAAAGAGAGAAAATCGAACAGATCGCCTTGCTGCTTCAGGGCGCACTTCTGGGAGAAAAACTGGTAGGGCTCAAGATGAATGTTCCTGACGTCTGTCTGGAGAAAGTGGTGGCGATTTTACCGAGCCTGAACGCACCTACCATTGCATCTTTGTATCAATCTACGTGGTATTCCGTTGAAACTGTCGTTAACACAGACGTGGTGCGGGAGCTGATTCCCAAACTCATGAAAAACGGCGCTGAAGGAATTATTGAATATCCGCTGAATAAAGTTATCTGATCGTTTTTTTAGCTCGTCGAGGGAGTTGGAAAAAGATGTTCAGCGTATCATAAATTCCAGCTCCCTCGATCGGTTTTCTGACGGCTTCGTAAAATGTTCGCAGGCAAGGCGCGCAAATCCGCAAGGAATGAAGCGTACTTGTCGTACGCTGCAATGACGAAGGATGCGGCGCAACGCAACATGCGGACTTTTTACGAAGCCGTCTTACTTTATTTAGTGGCCGAGAAAAATCCGGCTTTAAAAAACTCCCGGTTCATCCGGGCAATGTTGGTGATGGAAATTTCCTTAGGGCATTCAGCCTCACATTCCCTCTCATTGGAGCAATTGCCAAAACCCATCTTGTCCATCGTCCGCACCATGGCTGTCACCCGCCGGGCGGCTTCCGGCCTGCCCTGAGGCAGCAAAGCAAGCTGAGAGACCTTGGCGCTGACAAACAGCATGGCCGATGCGTTGGGACAGGCTGCCACACAGGCGCCGCACCCGATACAGGCCGCCGCGTCCATCGCCTTATCCGCAATTTCCTTGGAAATTGGAATAGCATTGGCGTCCGGAGTTCCGCCGGTATTGACAGAAACATAACCGCCGGCCTGGATTACTTTGTCTAAAGCGCTTCTATCGACCATCAGATCTTTCAAGACCTTAAAAGCTCTGGCCCGAAATGGCTCAATGGCAATCGTATCGCCGTCACTGAAATGCCGCATGTGAAGCTGACACAGCGTCGTACCTTTTTCCGGACCGTGGGCCCTTCCGTTCACCACGGAACCACACTGGCCGCAAATGCCTTCCCGGCAGTCATGGTCAAAAGCGATCGGCTCCTTGCCGTCCATGGTGAGTTTTTCGTTGACGACATCCAGCATTTCCAGAAATGACATGTCGGTCGAAATATCGCTGGCTTGGTAGGTTTCGAAACCGCCCTTGCTCTCTGTGGAAGGTTGCCGCCACACCTTCAGTGTTAAATTGATGGTTTTTGTCACTTGTAACTCCTTTGTGTTAATTTGACGTTTTCAAAAACCAGCGGCTCTTTATGGAACACAGGGTCTTTGCCTTCCCCGGCATATTCCCAGGCCGCAACATGGCAGAAATTCTCATCATCCCGCCGGGCTTCGTTTTCTTCGGTCTGAAATGCTTCGTTGAAATGGCCGCCGCAGGATTCCCGGCGTGTCAGCGCATCAACAACCATCAATTCACTGAACTCCAGGAAATCGGCCACCCGGCCTGCACGTTCGAGACTCTGATTGATGTCCTTGTCCGATCCCGGAACCCGGACATTTTCCCAGAATTCGCTGCGAAGCGACTGAATCAGTGTTCTGGCTTTGGTCAGTCCGGCATCGTTTCTGGCCATCCCACAATAATTCCACAGGATATTGCCGAGTTCCCGATGAATATCATCCACCGTGCGCTTGCCGTTGATGGACAGCAGGCGCTTGGTCCGGATATCCGCTTCTTTGGCGGCAATCGTGAATTCGGTCTGGTCGGCACTCACTTTAGGAAGCTTGGCGCCGGCAAAATATCCGCCGATGGTGTAGGGAATCACGAAATACCCATCGGCAAGGCCCTGCATCAGCGCACTGGCGCCCAAGCGGTTGGCGCCGTGATCCGAGAAGTTGGCTTCTCCCAGAACAAAAAGCCCTGGAATGGTGCTCATCAGATTGTAATCCACCCACAGCCCTCCCATCGCGTAATGAACCGCGGGATAGATCATCATCGGTTTTTCATAGGGGTTGTCCGCCGTGATTTTTTCATACATCTGAAAGAGATTGCCGTATTTCTGGGCGATCACATCCTTGCCGTCCCGGTTGATAGCATCTCTGAAATCCAGATAGACCGCAAGCCCTGTTTCACCGACGCCCTTTCCCTGATCGCACTGTTCCTTGGCATTACGGGAGGCGACATCTCTGGGAACCAGATTGCCGAAACTGGGATATTTGCGTTCGAGAAAATAGTCACGTTCCGTTTCCGGAATCTGATCCGGAGAACGTTTATCGCCGGCGGTTTTGGGAACCCACACCCGGCCGTCATTTCTCAGGCTTTCACTCATCAGCGTCAGTTTGGACTGATAGGTTCCGTGGACCGGAATACAGGTGGGATGAATCTGGGTGAAACAGGGATTGGCGAACATGGCGCCCTTCATGTACGCCCTGTAGGAAGCCGTCACATTGCAGGCCATGGCGTTGGTGGAAAGAAAAAAGACATTGGCATAACCGCCTGTACACAGCACCACCGCATCGCCTGTATGGGTTTCAATATCTCCGGTGATCAGATTCCGCACCACGATACCCCTGGCCTGGCCGCCCACCAGCACCAGATCCACCATCTCCCTCCGGGTAAACATCTGTACCTTTCCGGCGGCGATCTGACGGCTCAGAGCGCTGTATGCCCCCAGAAGCAACTGCTGACCGGTCTGACCTCTGGCATAAAATGTCCGGGATACCTGCGCGCCGCCAAAGCTGCGGTTGGCCAGCAATCCACCGTACTCACGGGCGAATGGAACGCCCTGCGCCACGCACTGATCGATGATATTGCCGCTCACCTGAGCCAGACGATAGACATTGGCCTCTCTGGCCCTGAAATCGCCGCCCTTGATCGTGTCGTAAAAAAGCCGCCGGTCACTGTCAGCATCATTTTGATAGTTTTTGGAAGCATTGATGCCGCCCTGAGCCGCAATACTGTGTGCGCGGCGCGGCGTATCCTGAATGCAGTAGCTTTTGACGTTATAACCCAGTTCCGCCAGAGATGCGGCTGCTGAACCGCCGGCAAGCCCGGTTCCAACGACAATGATTTCAAATTTTCGCTTATTGGCGGGGTTGATGAGCTTGAGTTCAAATTTATGTCTGTCCCATTTTTCCGCAAGCGGTCCGCCGGGAATTTTTGCGTCCAGATGCATGGTAATCTCCTTGTGTTGTTAAGCAATCAGCGAAATATAGATGGGAAGAAATCCAAATCCGATTCCCACGATCAGACTGAAGACAAGACTGAGCATCATGATCACCGGCATGTATTTTGGGTGATTGGCGCCCAGTGTCTGGAAGGCGCTCCACAGTCCGTGACTGACGTGAATACCGGCGATGATCATGGCCAGAACGTAGAAAACAACATACGCCGGATGTGAAAATGATTTGGATACAATGTCAAAAATGGTGATGTGGGTTTTGTCCACAAAATGGAAGTTCAGGAGATGAAAAATCACAAACAGCAGCAGAAACGCTCCTGTATAAGGCATGGTGGCGGATCCGATGGTTCTGCCGCCCGCAGACTTGTTGACGGCATAGCGTTGAGGCCTGGACTGAAGATTTTCGTAGAACAAGGTCGCACCCGTCAGAACATGGATGAGAGCCATTGTCAGGAGACCAAGCTCCGCAATGGTCACCAGCGGGCCCAGGGAATGCAGGTGCGTCGCATAAGAATTGAATGCATCCCTGCCCCCGTAAATGAAGAGATTTCCAGCCAGGTGCGCCACCAGAAATCCGCAGAAACTCAAGCCCGAAATTGCCATCATCAGCTTCTTGCCGATGGATGACCCCAGTGTGTTGACAAACCAGCTCATCTTTACCTCCTGAAATGAATAGATAATGATAATTTAATCAAATGCTCTGCATGTCGTATGAATACCACGTGGTGGCGCCCGCCTGAATATCGAAAGGCAGCCATAGAAACGATCAGGCACTTACCCCTGCCATACGATTTAATAACCATGTTACCAGAATGAGATTTTTATCAGCGAAACGGCAAGTTGTTAAACAATTAACAAGTTGAATTTTAAATATAATTATAAAATAACCATTGCTTCTTATTTTTATGTGTCATACTGATAAAAATGATGTTCTCATAAATCATAAATATAACATTTTGATATTAAACAGATATTTCTCATATTTTCATAGCTATACGCCACACCAGTTAAAATATTCGAAACATTGTTTCGTTTTCTGATATATGAATGAGACTGTCATGTCAAGTGGAAATTTCCGGAGAGGCTTCACTGGGAACAGCCAATCTTTCCATTTTCAAGACTTTGTTTGACATTTTTGAATATAACGAATAATGAAAACGTATCAGATAGATTGGACATTCATGCAGAACCTGTTGCAAATGCAGCTTGCATTTTGAACCCATTTTAACCGCAGATCGTTGCTGAACAGTCATCGGGCTTTTTCACATACTCATCTTTATTGCGGGAAGACAAGGGGTTCAGTTTGCCCATTTGATATCCCTCCATATCCAGAAGCACGTGTGTGAAACCGTGTTCTTTGAAAAAGCGGACGGTTCGGTTGCGAATGTCGGCGCCGATCATTTGAACGATATCCGCGACATCCACTTCGATACGGGCGGTGTCGCCGAAATGTCGAACCCGTATCTGGCCGGACAATCCCAGCCCGCGAAGGAAAGTTTCTGCTGCGTCGATCTGCATGAGTTTTTCGGAAGTAATGGGGCTGTGGAAGGGAATTCGTGACGCCAGGCAAGCCAAAGCGGGCTTGTTCCAGGTATGAAGCCCCAGCATCTCGGAAATCCTCCGGATGTGTTTTTTAGTGAAGCCCACATCGCGAAGCGGGCTGTAAACACCCAGTTCCCGCGCTGCCCGGCTTCCGGGCCGGTAATCATTGGCATCATCGAGGTTTTCACCGTCGGCGATGATGGCGTATCCTTGCTGATACGCTTCGGTGATGAGCGCGACATAGCGGTGCTTTTTACAGATATAACACCGGTCGGGCGGGTTCTGAATGAATTCAGGGATACTCAGCTCATGGGTTTCAACAGCAATATGCCGGATACCGGCATTTTGAGCGAACGCTACGGCGTCACGGTATTCCTGCCGAGGAGTGGTGGCAGACAGTGCGGTGATAGCTATTACCGCATCCCCCAGCGCCTCAGATGCGGCATGCAGCAGAAGTGTGCTGTCAACGCCTCCGGAATAGGCGACAGCAACCCGCTGCATGTCTTTCAGAATGTGTTTCAAAAGAGTATAGGACGTATCCGTCAGGTTTTCAGTAAACTTCATCGCAGGTTCTCTCTTCAACATGAAAAATGTTTGTATGCTTCTGACTTTATTTTAAGGTCAACATCATGAAAAAAACCATTTTTATCGTTCATGCCGCAAAAGACAGACCCTTTGCCCGAAAGGTGGCAATCGATCTATCTCTGGCAGGCGCTACAGTATGGCTTGACGAAGCTGAAATCAAGCCGGAATTTTCATTGATTCAAACTGTCATCAATCTCATGGAATCATCGCTTTGTCTTGCAGTTGTGGTTTCTCCCGATTTTATGAGACACACACATATTCTGCGTGAAATTGAACAGATATGTATTGGCGGCATTCCCGGAAAACGCCTTCAGATGCTGCTGCTATATGTTTCAGACTGCAACATGCCATCATTTATGAAAGAAAAAACCATCATGGACTTTCGGAACCCGGCGGCCTATACCGGGATGATGCAACGGATGGCTGGCTCTCTGAAACTGACTGTCCAGAACCCGGATCAGCCTCCGGAGAGCGATCTGGCAGGCGTCTGGCAAGGCGCCTGGAAATGGTGCGGAAGATTGAGAGAAGCGATCATGACCATCGCTCCGGAATTGACACAACCTTCCCGGATGATCATACGATATATGAAATCAGGCGTCGTCACCATTATTGACGAGACGGTGGATGTGGGAATATCGGGTAATAGCATCAAACTGACAGGTCTCAACTACCGGTTTCTGGAGCAGGGTATCTCGCTGGGTTGGCACCTGGACAGATTCAGACTGACAGCGGATGCACCCCGCGCCACACTGAAAGGAACTCAGACCGATAAAAACGGCGATTTGCAGCCCGTACTCTTCAAGCGCAAAGGCTGAACCGGCGATGTTTTTCGGGACGGCATTCGTCATTGGGGCAGCGTTCCTGCATCCAGAATTTTCAAATCCAGAGCCGCAATGGCGTACAGCACCGGTACCATGAGAAGCGTCACAAATGTCGCCACCGTCAGCCCTCCGATCTGTGCAAAACACAGAGGCTGCCAGAGCGGACCGCCATGTATGGCCAGCGGAATCAAAGAAAGCACGGTGGCGGCGACAGTGATCATGACTGGCCGCAGTCGCATGATACCCGCATCCAGCAGTGCCGTTTTCAGCTCATCACCTTCACTTCTTCGCTCCTCGATAAAGTCAAAAAGAACAATGATGTGGCTGACAATCACCCCGATAAGGCTGACAATTCCCAGAAACGCCATGAAGCCGAACGGCGACGATGTGACATACAGCATGCCGAATGCGCCCGCCATGCCATAGGGAATTGCGGCAAACACGATGAGGGGTTTGACGGCGTTTTTGAACTGAAAGAGCAGCGCCAGATAGATGGCGGACACAGAAACAAACAGCACCACGCTCAATTCCTTAAACCCCTTGACCTGCTCCTCGTATTCACCGCCGATTTCGATGTGATATCCGGGCGGAAGCTGTGCGGAGAAAGATTTCAGCGCCGGCTGGGCCATCGCGATGACTTCGGAAGGAAGCACCCCGGACACGGGAAAGCATGATACCGTTATGGTGCGGAAATGGTTGCGCCTCACGATTTTTTCAGTTTCAAGTCCCCAGGTAATGGTGGATATCTGCCCGAGAGGCACTTTTCGGCTGCCATCCGCTGAGGTGACATAAATGTTTTTCACATTCTCGATGCCGGCGCGCTCTTCCATTCTCATGCGCGCATAGACGGGAATGTCGAGGCGTCCCTCACGCAGGTGGGTGACTTGAAATCCGTTCATGGCAACTGCGGATGAACGGGCAACATCCAGGTTGGTAACGCCGGCCAGCGCAGCCTTATCCGGATCCACGGAAAGATGCGCCCTGAAAATTTCAGCGCCCCAGTTGTCCTGCACCTGTTCGGTATTGGGCAAATGGCGAAATATCTGCTTGAGTTTTTCGGCGTTGGCGCGCAGCGCCGGAATATCGTCTCCGCTCAGACGAATCTGAACGGGGATACCGACCGGAGGGCCGCTTTCCAGACGTCTGGCGTTGGCGCGCACACCAGGCAACGCTTCAGAAAGTCGAGGTTGCAGCAAGTGCAGGAGAGGTTCGGTGTCGTGAACATCGTTAACCTCAATCAGTACCTGGGCGTAATTGGGTTGATTGAGTTCGGGCACCACAGAAAACCAGAACCTCGGCCCTCCGGCGCCCACAAAGCTGGTAACACGGCTGAGAATTTTCCGGAACTTGCCATTTTTATCCGGATGTGCCGCGCCGTATGCGGCGGCAGTCTGCCGGATGATATGTTCCACCTGTTTTGCGGCGTTGTCTGTGGCGTAAACAGTGGCGTCTTCAGGCAGCCACACATCCACGTAAGACAAATGCGACAGATCGTATGGGAAAAACTGATCTTTCAGTTGCGATTTCAAAACGAACGCCAGCATTACGATTACCAGAGAAGCCGCCAGCACCTTCCAGCGGTTATCGATCAGCCGAAGGCCCAGCCTGTAATAAAATCCGGCAAATCCGCGGCTGCGAAGCTCTTCCATGCTCCTTCCGACATTGCGCCCTGGCCTGAGCAGATATCGGGCGATCAAAGGGATAAACGTCATGGAAACAATACGTGAGGCAATGAGCGAACAGGCAATGACAACCGGCATCGAAAAAAGGAACCATCGTTTATCTCCGCGTAACATCAGATAAGGCAAATATGCGACGATATTGGTGAGCGTCGCATAGACGATGGGTTTGGCCAGCCGGGTAGGCCCGACCCACGCCGCCACATCGGGGGGCTTTCCGGAACGCAGCTCCAGCTTGATGGCATCATTGGCCACCACCGGATCGTCCACCAGAAGTCCGAGAGATAAAATGAGCGACGACAGGGAAATCTGCTGAATATCGATGCCGAGTACCTGCATCATGCCAAATGTCATCGCTAACGTGAGGGGAATGGACAGCGCCATCAGCAGCGCCGATCGCCATTCGCGGAATCCGATGAACGCCACCAGAATCACCAGCAGCACCGCTTCATATAAACTGTCCATGAACAGGTTCACCTTTTCGGCAACCTGTCCGGGCTGATCCGAGGTACGCTCAATAACCAGATCGGCGGGAAGACGTTTTTTCATATTCGCCAGCGTACTGTCCACCTCTCTGGAAAATCTGGCGATATGCTCACCGTTTTTCATGGTGACAGCCAGTGTGATGGCCGGCATTCGGCGCCATTGCCCCTTGCCGTCCCGCTCCATCAGAAAGTTGCGCTTGAGAGGCGGCATCTCATATCCAGGTTCGATGTCCACCATATCGCGCAGATACGCGATACTGCCGTTCGGCGCAGATCCCATGGCCACATTTCCCAGATCAGCGGCATGGGTGATTTCTCCGGAGGGATCAACCAGTATGCTTTTCCCGCCACTTTCCATGATGCCGCCGCTTTGCCGGATATTCCGGGCCGCAAGCACATCCCGAAACCGTGATGGCCCCATGCCATATGCAGCCAGACGTTCCTGGGAAAATTCGAGATACACCGCTTCGTCCAGTACGCCCCATCGGTTGACGCGGGATACTTCCGGCAGTGCCTGAAAGGTGCGCATGATCTCATCGGTCCATGCTTCCAGATTCCGGTACGAAAATTTGCTTCCGACCACGCGGGACAAGGCATCAGCCGTTCCGGACGGATCCCGCACCAGCGCAGGACGCCACACATCGGGATTGAATTCTGAAGCTTTCT
>DAIEFO010000290.1 GCA_027325475.1 Desulfobacteraceae bacterium
AAGCGAAATGGTCACATCACTCGATTGGCCCGGAGCAAGGATGACCTTGCGAAAGCCTGCTAGCTGGCGCGGAGGCTCGTTGCCATCGGGCACATCAGGAAAGCCTATGTACAAAAATCTCTTTTCACCTTTATCGCTGGGGGCGACACAAGTTCCGAACCGGATTTGTTTGCTGGCCCATCGCACCAATTTTGCCCGGAGCGGTCTTTTGACGCCGCAGCATGTGGCGTACTACCGCAGACGGGCGCAGGGTGGGTGCGGTTTGATCATACTGGGAGAATTGACCGTCCATCCGGATGACCGACCTGTAGAAAGCGTAATACAGGCGGATCGCCCGGAAGCGATGGACGGCTTTCGCCAACTGACATCTGCGGTTCACGATTTCGACACGCGGATCATCGCCCAACTGACCCACCACGGATTCCAGAGCAGCGGCGTCATCACCCGTAAAGCCACCTGGGGGCCATCGGCCGTTTCCGACATCGTGTTTGGTGAGACCTGCAAACCGATGGAACCAGAGGACATGGCGGAACTCCTGGATGCTTTTGTGCGGGCCGCCCGACAAATGAAGCAGGCCGGGTTTGACGGCATAGAGGTTGACATGGGGCCGGAATCTTTGTTGCGGCAGTTTCTGTCCCCCATCAGCAACCACCGGCGGGATGACTATGGGGGAAGTCTGGAAAACCGGATGCGTTTTCCGATCGAGGTCATGACGGCGGTGCGCGGCGCCGTCGGTCATGGTTTCACCACAGGCGTCTGCCTGTGCGCGGATGAAAAATTCTGGGGTGGAATTTCATGCGATGACGCCATTCAGGTGGCGCAGGCTATGGAAAAGATCGAACTGGCGGATTATTTCAATGTGAGCGTGGGAACCTACTTCAATTTGCATCTGATCATGCCGCCCATGCACGTTCCGGAAGGCTTTACGGTGGAAGCGGCCGAGCGGATCAAAAAATCCGTCTCCCGACCGATCATCACCAGCTTTCAGATCGGATTTCCCGTCATGGCGGAAACACTCATTGCGGAAAGCCGAACGGATATGGTGGGGTTCGTGCGCGCCCTGATCTGCGATCCCGATATGCCATCGAAAGCCGGAAACGGCAAAGAGGAAGACATCCGCGCCTGCGTCAAAGACAACGACGGCTGCATCGGGCGTATCAATCAATCCAAAAAACTGAGTTGCATTCAGAACCCCTGGGTGGGCATGGAATTGCTGACCGGTGATGAAAATCTCCCCGCCGCCGGTAATCGCAAGAAGGTAATCGTGGTCGGCGCCGGCCCCGCGGGAATGGAAGCGGCTCGCGTGGCCGCCGAACGGGGGCATGACGTCACCGTGATCGAAGCGCTGGACAGGGTCGGTGGTCAGGTCAATCTGATCGGTATGCGTCCGGGGAGGGAAATCATGCTGGGCGTCATCCGCAACTTAAAACGCTGCATAGACAGGCAGGGCGTGACAATTCGAACCGGCGTCACCGCGACCGTGGATGGCATCCTGGCGCAGACACCGGACGCCGTGGTCGTAACCACAGGCTCTCGTCCCCACTGCCATCCCTATCCCGGAGAATACGGCCCGCCGCAGGTCATCAGCGGACGGGACGCCATTCTCGGAACCTGCCCGGTCGGAGAGCGGGTGCTGTTTATTGATGAAGAAGGCGGACGTCACGCCATGTCCACCGCGGAACTGCTGGCGGGCCAGGGCAAAAAAGTGGATATGATCACCAGCGACCTTTTCATCGGAATCAGCCTGGCGCCTCGTGGAGAATTGTACCTGGGACGTCAGCGCCTGCTGCAGACGGGCGTCACGTTCACAACCGATGTGGAAGTTCTGGAAATTCACGGAACCGAAGTGACGGCGCGGGATATCTATACGGATCGGCGCATCAGCTTCGATTCGTACGACACGGTCATCTTAGATACCGGCGGCGAGGCCCAGGATGACCTGTATCACCAGCTCAGGGGATTGGTAAAGGAAGTGTATCGGGCCGGCGACTGCGTGGCGCCGCGCGGCATTGACATGGCAATTCTTGAAGGACGCAATGTGGGGATCCGGTTGTGAGTGAGTTCAACTATCTGTTTTCGCCATTGAAGATCGGCGGCGTGGTGATTCCGAACCGGATTCACTTTGCTGCGCACATGACCAATTATGCGGAAAATAATCTGATCAGCGAACGGCATATCTATTATTACGGCGAACGGGCCAAAGGCGGATGCGGCCTGATCACCACCGAAGAGATGGGGGTTCACCCTACCGATCATCCCTACGACAAACTGGTGGATGTGTATGAACCCAGAGTGATTCCGGGATTTCGGCTGCTGACCCGGCATATCCATCAATATGACACGAAAATTTTCGCCCAGCTCAATCATAACGGAATGCAGGGTGACGGCAAAATATCCCGGCTGCCGACCTGGGGGCCATCCTCCGGCAAGGATCCGATCTTCCATGAAACCTGCAAGGCTATGGAAACGGAAGATATTCAGGAATGTGTGGCCTATTTTACACAATGCGCCGAATACGCGGCGGAAGGCGGTTTTGACGGAATCGAGATACAGCTTGGCCATAGTTCGCTGATCCGGCAGTTTCTTTCACCCCTGACAAACCGGCGGGAGGATGTCTATGGTGGTTCGCTGAGAAATCGCTGCCGCTTTGCGCTCGAAGTGATTGCCGCGGTGCGTCGGCGTATCGGAACATCCCTTGCCCTCGGCGTTCGGCTCAACGCGGATGAGATGCATCCCCGAGGCGGCCTCACGCATGAAGACGCTAAAAAAATTGCGGTAATGCTGGAAGCTTCCGGACATCTGGATTTCATGGACTTGAGCATCGGCACTTTCTACAATCTCTATCTGGTGGAAGGTTCCATGCACACGCCGTTAGCCTATACCGTCCCTCTTGCTGCAGGGATCCGCTCGGTCGTCAGGCTGCCGGTGTATTGCACCAATCGGATAAACGATCCCCATCTGGCGGAAAAGATTCTGGCGGCCGGTCAGGCTGACGTTATCGGGATGGTGCGGGCGCTGATCTGCGATCCGGAACTGCCGAACAAGGCCATGGAAGGCAGGCTGGACGATATCCGCAACTG
>DAIEFO010000291.1 GCA_027325475.1 Desulfobacteraceae bacterium
CGCCAGTATTTTCAGAATTGTCTGAAACAGTATTTTCATTTTCATCGGATGGTGCGGAAAATTCTGTTTCCGGATGAGGTGCGGGATTCTCCGGCTTTCGGGCGAAAATTCCTGTCGAAATAATTTCCAGCGCAGTGGCGATGCGTTCTTCCGATGTTGCCCGCTTTTCTTCAATTTCTATGAGACGCTTCTGGGTATCCGTCAAGTCTTCAAGCAATTTTTTGATGGCGGTGAGGTGTTCGGCAGAACCGGTTCTTTGAAATGTTTCGCGACGTCTGTTGTCGCCGGCGTTTTGTCTGTCTGGACTTTTATAGACATTGTTATCATATGGCTTTCGATTGCGATCGTATGTTTTGTTTTTTCCGGTTCTTAAATTATGGAGAAAATCATCCATTGTGCATACTCCTTTGGCAGGAATGAAAAATAAGGATAGTGTGGCAATACCGACACGTTACGAATCATCACCAGGGAATATTTCCGGGGATGGCAGAATATATCGGGATGGATACAGTGTTAAGCTCAGTATAAACGCATCAGGTATCTTTGTTAATCTGCTTGGAATTGACAGCTAAAAAGAGCAATTGGAAGATAAGCCGCTTTGTATGGGCACGATAACGATATGATGCAGGATGAACACGACATTTAATTGGGCTATTCTATTCGATAAACACATATGGTGTCAATAACCTATTGCGTATCCGTCAAATTTAATCGGGCAGCATGTCATAGAAATAAAGCATGGTGTCAGAACGAGTGATGATACCGATGATAGCATCATCTTGCACCACCGGAAGTCTTCCCACATCGTGTTTGACCATGAGACGTGCTGCCTGCATCGGACTTTTCCCGGGTTCAATGGTCAGAACATGGGTATTCATGAATGCCTTGACCGGTGATTTCAGACGATTTGCACCTTTGACTTTATGAAAATCCCTTCGGGAAATCATACCGACGAGCTTTCCGTCATCTACCACCGGAATGCCGGTGCAGCCTTTTTCTCTCAAAATACGTGCCGCTTCCTCCATAGATGTATCCGAAGGCATTGTAACAACAGGAAATGACATCAGATCGCTGATCTGGACGGAAGCTTGCTGATTTCCCTGAAGCAGTTCTATGAGCATGGCTTCGACGGCTTCCGGATTGACGGATTTGAGCATGGCGGAACCGGCGCCGGGATGACCTCCTCCGCCCATGCTGTTCATGATCATTCCCATGTTCAGCCCATCCACATTGCTTCGACCAATGACAATGCACCGCCTCTGCTCTCTTTCGGAAAAAATGCCAAAGGCGGCATCCACGTTCAAAATTTCCCGGTACATGCGCACTACCACAGCCAGGCTGTCCACATGGCCCTGAATGTCCAGTTTGTTGATGCTGACGCTGTAGCCGTTAAAGCGCAGTCTTTCCGCGTTCTGAAGCATTTCAAAAAGAATATTTTTCTGTTTTTCACCGTATGCGGGTCGCAGAAATGAACCTAATACCGTCAGGTCGGCTTTCTGCTCCAGAAGATAGCCGGCGGCAAACGCATCTTCAGCTTTGCAGGAAGGGAACATAAGATTGCCGGTATCCTCATAGAGGCCGGTCAGAAAGAGTGTCGCCTGAATCGGTGTTAAGCAGACAGCCATTTCCCGGATTTTCCGAATCATCAGGGTGATATTGGCGCCCATTTCTTCCTGGCATTTCCAGGTTGGCTGAATATTGCCCTCAATCGGGTGATGATCCCACAAAATGATTTCAAGGTTTTCATTTCGGCTGATTTTACCGAAACGTTCGATGCGGTTCCAGTTGTTGACATCTACAATGATAATGCTGTGGATATCATCTGTCTGGATGTCATCCGGATCGCTTAACTTTAGGATATCCTTGTGTATTGAGACAAAAGATTTGACATTGGGATTGATGGCTTTGGGAATAACGGCGACAGCTTCCGGATAAATAATGGTGGCGGCGATGACGGATGCCAGTGCATCGAAATCCGTGTTTTTATGAGTGGTTACAATCTGCATGTCTGTCTCCGAAACACTGCTGGCGCCTTAAAAACGGTTTTATGACGGACGGTTGCTGTCGTGAGGAGTGTCTGGTGTTTGCGATGCAAATCGACCGTTTTGAGAATCTGCATCTGATGTCAACAGCGCTGCTTGGGTCGGATATTTCAGTTGGGGATGCGTCTCGCCTGATGCGAGCTGAAGCCTGTACTTTTCAATCTCAATCTGGCTGTCAATCGATTTTTTTGCCAGCAGATAGCGCAGATAGATGATCCACAGCACAATTCCGAGTAATACACCGGCCACTGTCATGAAAAACCACTTAAACCGTATGACCGTATCTACACCAAGCTTTCCGATATATTGGATGAGGTTCGGTACTACCCAGTATGTGAATACCGCCAGCAGTGTCAAAAAGCCGATGGTGAAAATATTCAGCCGGCTGACGCCGGCCAGGAGCGCTTCGATCCGATTGGCAGGAGCGGATACCACATCGGTTCCATCGGAAAGATCGGATTCTGTGCGGTCGCCATAGATCAGTGCAGCAAATGCGCGGGTGATAAATGCAAAGAGCAGCATGGCGCCTACCGGTATGCCGACAGCCGCCGCGAACCACGCCCGGAAGGGAAACGGCTCGTCTTTGGTAATCCAGTTAACCTGATACTGGCTCAAGGGCCCGAAGGTCTTTTCAAAATAGTACTTATTGAAACTGCTCAGGCTGTTTCCCTCGGACATGTGAATGATGTTGCCAGTTTTGTCCTTGATCTGCATCCAGGATTTTCTGCCGGAGTTGATGGCTGCGACAGCGAAAATTTCAAGCTCGATCAGAAAAATTCCTACGCCGATGAGAATAAACAGCGTCTTGTTTTCTCTGAATAAAGATGCCATAGTGCGACGGGTGGTCATGATGATATCCTGTGCCGGACGCGCCGTTTGGTGCGCAAATTGTATAGTGTCAATGTCATGTTATCGAATCAGAAACAAAATAGTTATAATTGACGACTTCGTAAAAGGCCCGGATGCTGCGTTGTGCTGCATTCTTCGTCATTGCAGCGTACGACAGGAACATTTCAATCCCTGCGGA
>DAIEFO010000292.1 GCA_027325475.1 Desulfobacteraceae bacterium
GACTGGAACCGGTTTTGCCCAGCCGAACAAAATAAAGCCGCCACCCAATAACTTGCTCATCAACAAAATGGACAGAGAAGGCATGGCGCCTCTCGATATTCTGGAAGATATCGAAAACAGGCTCCAGATTGAATGCTCCCCGCTCTCCTGGCCGATTGGCGCCGGAAAAAGGTTTAAGGGTGTCTATAATCTTTACCGCAAGTCGCTGCACCTGTTTACCCCCGGCAGGGAAATCCGTCAACAGGATGGCATTGTCATCGAAGACATTGCGGACCCCAGACTGGATGAGCTTCTGGGTGATCAGGCCCAGGAATTGCGGGATGATATAGACCTTCTTACCGGCGCTGCCAACCCTTTTGACCTTTCGGAATATCTGAAGGGCAATCAGACGCCTGTTTTTTTCGGAAGCGCCGTCAACAACTTTGGCGTCCAGGAATTGCTGGAAGCGTTTGTCGAGATGGCGCCGGCGCCTTTGCCACGGCAGACGATATCCCGCATCGTAAAGCCGGACGAAGCGGAATTCAGCGGCTTTGTTTTTAAAATCCAGGCCAATATGGATCCTGCGCATCGTGATCGCATCGCGTTTTTACGCATCTGTTCAGGAAAATTCATACGGGGCATGAAGGTCATCCATCACAGAATCGGAAAAGAGGTGACAATTTCAAATGCCACTATCTTTATGGCTCAGGACAGGGCGCATGTGGAAGAAGCGTATCCTGGAGATATCATCGGCATTCATAATCATGGCACCATCAAAGTCGGAGATACGTTTACCAGCAAGGAACCTCTCGTATTTACAGGAATTCCCAGCTTTGCTCCCGAACATTTCCGAAGGGTGCGCCTGAAAAACCCGCTCAAAACCAAACAGCTCAGCAGGGGACTTTATCAACTGGCCGAAGAAGGCGCGGTTCAGGTATTTCGCCCTCGGCTGGACAACAGCTACATTCTGGGCGCCGTCGGGGTGCTTCAGTTCGATGTCACGATGGCCCGGTTAAAAGATGAGTATAGTGTGGATGCCATTTATGAATCGGTTGAATACGCCACCGCCCGCTGGATATACTGTGCAGATAAAAACCGGCTGGCCGTCTTTGAAAGAGAGAATATGGCGAATCTGGCCAGCGATGCGGAAGGCTGTCTGGCATATCTGGCCAGAAGTGAATGGAGCCTGGGGTATGAGATGGAGCAGTGGCCGGATATCGAATTTTTAAAGACGCGGGAACATGGCCATTAAAACAGGCGGCCTGGGGTTCGCTTCAGAGCCATCATAAGGGGTTCGGCACAAAAAACGATTCGACGAATTCAATGAGATATGCGGCATACTGATCCACGGATACATTTCTTTTGGCGTACTTGCCGCGTTTCAGATACCAGTCCTGAAGCATCCCCTTGATGACGCTGGCGCCCAGCCGGGGATCATGCGGTTTAAATACGCCCTGACTCTGGCCCTCTGCAAGAATATCACAAATCATCTTTTCTGTAGCCAGTTCGCTGTCAATGGCTTTTTCTTTTTCAGGCTGTGGAAGATTTTTGGTCTCCATAAAAGAAAAATAAAACCAGGGCTGCATGACCTCGCTCACATACAGGTGCGTCCGGATGGCGGCGCGTAATCTGGCAGCAGGGTGATTCTCAGCTTTGACACGTTCTGTCAGAATTTTTGAAAAATATTCGCGGTGCTGATGCTGGATAGTTCTCAGCAAGTCTTCCTTACCGGCAAAATATGCGTAAAGTCCGCCCATGCTCATTTGGGTTTCACGGCTCAAATCACGCATGGTCATGGCCTGGAACCCTTTTTTATTGGCAATTTCAAGGGCAGCGGCATAAATGGCGTCCATATTTTTAACGGCGGTAGCTTCTTTCTTAATGCGGATATTGTCCCGATTTTCCTCAAATGTCCTGCGACAGATATCCTGCCTGGAAATATGGTATTTTTTCCTGAAATCTGCAAACGTCATTCATTACCTCAGTCAGAGAGACCGTTCCGGTCAACGTAATGGAACCTGTGTATAATATCGATTACCGGAATGTCAGCAGATTTGCGTCCCGCTGTAACGCCAGGTGGGTGATATCGTTGAATCCGGAGAGAAAAACACCGCGTGAACTCACATAAAAGCGGGTAACCGATGCATTCATGATCTGCCAGGATATTTCCATGGTTTTGGCATCCGTCAGGGAAAGCGCCAGTTTCATGATGATAGAAACAGGCCCGCCTGACGAAAAGACGGCAATACTCTTGTCCGGTTCTGAAGATTTGGCCAGTGACATGACGCCTTGCTGAACGCGCTCGACAAAGTCACACCAGCGCTCATCTCCCGGAAAGTCGTGCTCTCCGGCGATCCATTCCATCATGACCCGCTTGAAAATATTCTGGAATTTCCTTTTGTCGGCATGGGCCTGACGCATATCTTCCGGAGTCAGCGTTTTTTCTTCGAGCATGCGGCGGGTGTGATGCTCCCAGATGCCAAAGGCATCGTATTCATCAAAAGCCGGATCTACCGTTAATGCAGGAACAGCGACATCTGTTGATGCAAACGCCGCTCTGACCTCTTCGGCGGTCTGTTGCTGACGCTTCATGTTGCCGCTGTAAATTTCATGAAACGTCATCTGGATTCCGGCCAGATGGTTTCCCAGGATACGCGCCTGTAATATTCCTCTGGGCGAAAGCTGGTCGTAATCTTTTTCGCCAAAGGAAGCCTGTCCGTGTCTGATAAAATATAGGATACTCATGCGGATTACATACGGTTATGAGCCGCTGTTGTCAAGAAAAAATGAACTATCGTTCGTTTTTTCATTGACTCGTATCCATCAATTCTTTACGCTCTGATGAATGTGATGAATCCGACAAACGCCGTTACGGTTATTTCCCTCTCGTGTGACAAACGTCCCGGAGAAAAAAACCAAAAACCCGGAGCGACCTGAAGCCAATCCGGATACAATCAAACAGGAGATTATCGCGCCATGAAACCTTGTGTTGCCATCGTTCGTTATGAAACCCCGCAGGAGTCCGTCCGGAAAGCCGTTGAGCTTTCCAGCGGCCTGGATCATCTTCCGCC
>DAIEFO010000293.1 GCA_027325475.1 Desulfobacteraceae bacterium
AGCCTGACCTGGACCATGCGCACCGCCACGTACAAGGAACGGGAAAGGGAATACGTGCTGGCGGCAAAAGCCCTGGGAGCTTCGGATTTTCGTATTATTTTCAAGCATATTATTCCCAATGTCGTCTCAGTGATTGTCACCTATGCACCATTTTCAATTGCCGGGGGCATTGTCGCGCTCACCTCTCTAGACTATCTGGGTTTTGGCCTCTTGCCGCCGACACCAAGCTGGGGCGAGCTTCTGCAACAAGGGTGGGACAACATGGATGCCTGGTGGATTTCAGGATCGGTCATTGCCGCGATGGTAATCACCCTGATTCTGGTCACATTCATCGGCGAGGCGGTCCGGGAAGCATTTGATCCAAAACTTTACACGACCTATGAATGATGGTAGCACGTTTACAAAGGATTCATCCGGGTGTATATAAATGTCTTGAAAGGGGATATTTATCTATGAAGCATCTATTATTGATCAGTTGTTGTGTGGTGATATTCGCATCGACGGCATGGGCTGAAACTGCGTACATTTCTGAAAATATAAGGCTTCCCGTACGGCAGGAACCTGGTAACAACAAGAAAATTATCAGTATTGCAATGACAGGAGATCAGATAGAAATCCTGCAAAAAGGACCTGACTGGAGTAAAATCCAACTGGCTGATGGCAAACAGGGATGGGCAATGACCCGTTTCCTGACAGCACAAGTTCCCTGTTCCGCCCAGCTTAGAGACCTCCAGAAAAAATACGCAGACATGCAATCCAATGCCGCCGGCACAGCTTCTGAAGGTACGGACATGCTGAAGCAGGAAAATCAGAAATTGGCCGCAGAGCAGCAGAATTGCACCAAAGAATATCAGGCCATTTCTGAAAAATATGAGACATTGAAAAATGACGCTGCGGATGTCGTAAAGCTTAGAACAAGCTATGAAGGCGCTTTGTCAAAAGTTTCAGAACAAGCCAAAAAAATCGAACTGCTGGAGGCGACTGCCGGAAAATCGACCTTTGCTGAAAATTTCAGATGGTTTCTGGCTGGCGGAGGTGTATTTCTGGCTGGATATCTGGTCGGAAGCATCAGCCGTAAAAAACGGGCATATTCCTTTATCCGGTAGCGGCGACGACTTTTTACAGGACTATCATAATGAATATTCAGACAGATTTTCTGGTGATCGGCAGTGGTGTAGCCGGATTGTCCTTTGCGCTGAAAGCGGCTAATTTTGGCAGTGTGACCATCATTACCAAAAAAGGCATCATGGACAGCAACACAACCCAGGCTCAGGGAGGCATCGCCTCTGTTTTAAGTAAGGTGGATTCCTTTGATCTTCACATCCAGGACACCCTGGCATCGGGTGACGGCCTTTGTAACCAGGAAGTCGTTGAAAAGGTGGTGAAATCCAGCCCAGACCAGATCCGGGAACTGATCGATATGGGAGTTCAATTCAACCGTCGGGAGGAAGCGCGTCCACAAGACGCCCCCAATCTCGATTTGGGCCGTGAAGGGGGACATTCCCGGAAACGGATCGTACATGCCCAGGACATGACAGGGCTGGAACTTGAAAAAGTGCTGGTGGCGCATATCCGGGAAGACGAACGCATCCGGGTTATGGAAAATCAGGTGGCGATAGATCTCATCACCTGTTCGACCCGTATGAAGCGCGGGCTGGTCACCACCACCCATGAGGCATTCTGTTGCGGCGCTTATGTTTTGGATCGACTGACCCAGGAGGTTAATACCTTCGAGGCTAAAATTACGCTGCTGGCCACAGGCGGCGCCGGAAAAGTATATCTTTATACCAGCAATCCCGACATCGCTACCGGAGATGGCATCGCCATGGCTTACCGGGCTGGTGCAACGGTTGCTAATCTGGAGTTCGTTCAGTTTCATCCCACATGCCTGTATCATCCGGACGCCAAAAACTTCCTGATTTCAGAGGCCGTTCGGGGAGAGGGTGCCGTATTGAAAGATGCTGCCGGTAACCCGTTCATGGAAAAATACGATCCGCAGAAAGACCTTGCCTGCCGGGATGTGGTTGCCAGGGCCATCGATACGGAGCTCAAAAAAAGCGGCGACGATTCGGTGTTTCTGGATATTTCCCACAAAGACCCTGAGTTTATAAAACGCCGTTTTCCCAATCTCTATCAGAAATGCCTGACGTACGGCATGGATATGACCAAAGAGCCGATACCGGTCGTACCAGCGGCGCATTACATGTGCGGCGGCGTGTCCACCGACATGTGCGGACGAACAGATATTCACAGGCTGTACGCAATCGGCGAAACCGCCTGTACGGGGCTTCATGGCGCCAACCGGCTGGCCAGCAATTCTCTCCTTGAAGCACTGGTGTATGCAGATTCCGCAGCCAAGCAGGCCATACAGGATATTCAGGCCATGAATTTCAGTGCCATACCGGAAGCACCGCGCTGGGACGAAGTCGGAACTTCCCGTGGTGACGAGCTGATCATGGTCACTCAAAACTGGGATGAAATCCGGCGTTTTATGTGGAATTATGTAGGCATTGTCCGCTCTGACAAGCGATTGAGTCGAGCCAGGCGCCGCATAGAAATCATTCAGAATGAAATCCAGGAATATTACTGGGATTTCAAGGTATCCGCGGATCTGATTGAGCTGCGCAACATTGCAATGGTCGCCGAACTGATTATCCGATGCGCCATGCACCGGAAAGAAAGCAGGGGGCTGCATTACAACATCGAATATCCCAACCGGGATGATGATCGCTGGAAGAAAGATACTGTCATTCGTCGTCCGTTTCTGGGTTGACAAGATAATGAATTGCATTAGTTTTAGTCGGGTAAACGGTTGGGATGTTATGGCTCTGTTTCTAATCAATGAACATCAGGAAAAATTATGACGACAAAGCGGGATTATTATGAAGTTCTGGGTGTCAGTCGGAATGCGAGTGAATCTGATCTGAAATCGGCATACCGAAAACTGGCGATCAAGTTTCACCCGGATAAAAACCCCGGAAACAAGGATGCTGAAGAAAAGTTCAAAGAGGCTGCTGAAGCCTATGAAGT
>DAIEFO010000294.1:0-1213 GCA_027325475.1 Desulfobacteraceae bacterium
CTGTCTGAAATCACCGGAGACGTCAACCGCCTGCTGGGAATGGACACGTCGGTAAGCGGCAATTTCATCACCCTGTTTCTGCTGCAGATTGACTGTGATGCTAAAACCATGCAATGGGTCCGGGCCGGTCATGATCCAGCGCTCTTCTACGACGCCCATTCCGACAGTTTTCGAGATCTGGGCGGCAGCGGGATGGCGCTGGGCGTTGACAGTCGGCTTGTCTATTCAGAATATCAGGAAAGCATTCGCGCCTGTAAATGTGTCATTCTGATCGGCACCGACGGCATCTGGGAAACGGAAAATCCCCTTGGAGAGCGCTTCGGCAAAGAACGGCTCCGCCAGATAGTCCGCCAATGCCACCAATTACCTTCTCACGAAATCATGGAAACTGTTTTTACTGCGGTCAATGATTTTCGGGAAACCTCCGTTCTGGCGGATGACATTACCCTGGTTGTCATCAAAGAACGGTGATTGTAATATTTTATCGTCAGGCAATAAAGCTGTTGACACCCGCACTGTCTGTGAATACATGTAACCATGAACAGAGGGCATCACCGCGAAATTCCAGAGCACTCTTCGCGGCGCCCCATAATTTTTTCATATAAAACCCGGTGAGGAACTTACACGTGAACATTATTGTATTGCTGAAACAGGTGCCATCCACCGAAACCATGATTCAAATCGCCGGCGACGGCCGGTCGGTCAAAACGGACGATGTGAGCTGGATCATCAGCCCCTATGACGAATTCGCGGTCGAAGAAGCCCTTCGCATCAAGGAAAAACAGGGAGGAACCGTTACCATCGTTTCCGCTGGCGGCGCCAAGGCGGCGGAAGCCATCCGCACGGCGCTTGCCATGGGTGCAGACAAAGGAATACTGGTGAACGATCCTGCGACGGTGGCCTGTGATGGTCTTGGGATCGCCCGGATTCTGTCAACGGTCATCCGCGACATTTCGTTTGATCTGATTATTGCCGGTCAACGGGCAGTGGACGATGAAAATTTTCTGGTAGGCGCCGCTGTTGCAGAATTCTTGAAAATTCCCTTCATGTCACTGGTGATCCGGCAGGAAATCACCGATGGGAAGATTACCTGTCATCGCACCATCGAGGGTGGAATCGCGGTTGTCTCGTCTCCCCTTCCGGCGCTTTTCACCACCCAGCGCGGGCTCAATGAACCCCGCTACGCATCGCTTCCGGGCGTGATGAAGGCCAA
>DAIEFO010000294.1:1223-3029 GCA_027325475.1 Desulfobacteraceae bacterium
AGATCGCCGGCGACGGCCGGTCGGTCAAAACGGACGATGTGAGCTGGATCATCAGCCCCTATGACGAATTCGCCGTGGAAGAAGCGCTCCGCATCAAGGAAATGCAAAAAGGCGGAACCGTCACCATTGTTTCCGTCGGAGGCGCCAAAGCGGCGGAAGCCATCCGCACGGCGCTTGCCATGGGTGCAGACAAAGGAATACTGGTGAACGATCCGGCGACGGCGAGCTGCGATGGGCTTGGCATCGCGCGGATAGTGTCAACCGTTGTCAAAAGCCTTCCCTTCGACCTCATCATCGCCGGACAGCGGGCTGTGGACGATGAAAATTTTCTGGTGGGAGCCGCTGTTGCAGAATTCCTGAAGATTCCCTTTACGTCACTGGTGATCCGGCAGGAAATCGCCGATGGAAAGATTACCTGCCATCGCACCATCGAGGGCGGAACGGCGGTCGTCTCCTCTCCACTTCCGGCGCTTTTCACCACCCAGCGCGGGCTCAATGAACCCCGCTACGCATCGCTTCCGGGCGTGATGAAGGCCAAGAAAAAACCGCTGGATGTCAAGACCCTGGCGGATCTGGGATTGGATCCCGCGGCTGTTGTCAAACCTCTGATGCAGGTGATATCCATGAGATTTCCGGAAAAACGAAAAGCCGGAAAGATCATTGACGCCGCAACCCCGCGCGCCAAAGCGGCGGAGCTGGTGCGAATGCTGCACGAAGAAGCCAAAGTCATCTAATTACCAGGGTTAAATAAAGGAGCTTATCATGTCACAGGATATACTGGCCATTGCCGAATATGCAAATGGCGTTTTCCGAAAGGCGTCCTATGAAGTTCTGAGCGAAGGACGGCGTCTGGCGGACATATTGGGTGTAAAGTTACTGGCGACAGTGTTAGGAAATGACATACAGGGTGCGGCATCGCGACTGGCGGAATACGGTGCGGACAGAATCATCGCAGCGGAACACCCCCTGCTGAAAGACTATCTGCCGGAAACCTGCACGCAGGTTTTAGCGGAAATCATTCAGAAAGAAACACCGGCGCTTGTTCTGACCAGCGCCACAACCCAGGGAAAAGATGTGGCGGCCTGTCTGTCCGCACGTCTTTACGCCCCGCTGGCGACAGACTGTCTGGCTATCCATTTTGAAGATGGAAAACCCGTCGCCACCCGGCCCATGTATGGCGGCAAGGTACTTGCGGACGTGCGGCTGGACGCGACACCCGGAATTTTGACCCTTCGTCCCAATGCGTTTGCGATTAGAAAAATAGCAGGCGCAGGCACGATGGAATTGTATCCGGTAGCCTTGGAACCCCCTCAGACATCCTGTATAGAAATGCAGATGGATGCTTCCGGCAAGGTGGAACTGACCGAAGCCGATGTCGTGGTATCCGGCGGCCGTGGCATGGGCGGAAAGGATTTTTCTGTCGTCGAAGCGCTGGCATCTGCTCTTGGCGGCGCGGTCGGCGCATCGCGATCAGCTGTGGATGAAGGCTGGCGTCCGGTATCCGATCAGGTCGGCCAGACCGGCAAGGTCGTATCTCCCAGCCTTTACATCGCCTGCGGCATTTCGGGCGCCATTCAGCATTTTGCGGGTATGCAGACATCCAAAGTGATTGTCGCCATCAACAAGGATCCGGAAGCACCTGTTTTTTCCAGAGCGGATTATGGCATTGTCGGTGATCTGTTTGAGGTAGTACCGCTGATCACCGAAGAAATCCGACATCTCAAAGGGGACAGCCAATGAATGCCGAACATGAGTCTATGGAAGTCGATGTCCTGTTTGTCGGCGGAGGCCCGGCCTGTCTTGCCG
>DAIEFO010000295.1 GCA_027325475.1 Desulfobacteraceae bacterium
GGTGAAATACGCACCAGGCGATGAATGCCGTTTTCGGATTTCAGATAGCCGTAAGCGTATTCACCGGTCACCGTAAACGTCGCGCCTTTCAGTCCGGCTTCGTCTCCGGGCTGGTAATCCAGAATTTCCATCTTGAAATTTCTGCGCTCGATCCATCGGGCGTACATCCGAAAAAGGATTTCTGACCAGTCCTGAGCCTCGGTGCCGCCGGCGCCCGCCGTGATGGATACAATGGCGTTGTTCGCGTCGTCTTCGCTGTCCAGCATCAGGCTGAGTGACAGCGTCTGTATCCGGTTCTCGATCTGAACAAGCTGTTTGCCGACATCGGCGATAGTCTCTGTATCGGATTCTTCCGTCGCCAGATTCAGCAAAAGATCACAGTCATCCAGATCACGCTGCAATGTGTTGAAAGTGTTCACCTTCGATGTCAACAGCGTTCGTTCCTTCAATATCGCCGTCGTTTTTTCCGGATTGTCCCAGAAATTTTTGGCGGCGATCATGGCTTCGAGTTCCTGCAGTCGTCTTTCCTTGCCGGCTAAGTCAAAGATACCCCTTCAGCGGTTCCAGTTTTTGATATAGTTCCTTGATCGTCTGTTTCATTTCTATAGACATGACAGTTCTCCTTCAATTATTTGTTTGATGTGCAGTTTGAAATTAAGAACGCTGGGGATTTTGGTCCGCCAGTCGCCGGCTTTTGAAAAACACGACCAGACACAGCAGCACGCTGACCCCCAGACAGACCTGAGAGAAAACATCGCCGTATCGGGTGTAAAACGATTCTGTCGTCAGCGCCGGCATAGCACGGGTCAGCGCCGCTGAGGTAAAAATCGGCGTTGTGGCGACAATACGCCCCGCCGGATCAATGAAGCCGCTGATACCGGTATTGGCGGCCCGTATCAGCGATCGGTGATTTTCGACGGCCCGGAACACCGCCATTGAAAAATGCTGATATGGCGCGCTGGTTTTACCATACCAGGCGTCATTTGTCATATTGACCAGGAAGGCGGCATGGTTTCGGACCATTTTGAGCGCCAGCTCCGGGAAAATCATCTCATAACATATCTGAACGCCCAGCGGATATTGACCCCACGCCAGGGTGCGCCCCTTTTTACCAGGACGGAAATCTCCCACGCCTTCCACCATCTTGCCGATGAACGGGAGCCACTTGTGCAGCGGCACATATTCACCGAACGGCACCAGATGCACCTTGTCGTATTTTCCGAGAAGATCACCACCTGCCGACATCAGAAACGCGCTGTTGTAGTAATTGATGTGATGGTCATCCTTTCGGACAAAAGACGGGCTGCCGATCAGAAAATCGCATCCGGCTTTCCGAATGCCTTCAAGCACCATTTCCGTAGGCGCCGCCATACTGAGAAAATAAAACGGCGCCGCGGTTTCCGGCCACACCACCAGATGCTGCCTGGAGCCTGCATCCTTCGCGGATTCGGACAGGCGGATGTATTTTTCGATCGTGGCGACCTGAAAGGCCGGATCCCACTTTTCGCTCTGGTCAATATTGCCCTGAACCACCGTGAATTCCGGAGTGGGCGCTTTGGCGATCCAGGTATCCAGCAAATGCGTCCGCCACTGCCCGTAGGCCAAAACATGAATCCCTAAAATCGCGGCGATGGCAAAGCCGCCCGCGGCCTCCGCCCGCCGCAGCAACCGGTGAGGCGTCCGCCGCTCCGCCCACCCGCGCCAGAGCAAAAACAGCGCGACATTGACGGCCACGATCAGAAACGACACCCCGTAAACCCCGGTGATGTCCGCGATCTGAATCATGCAGATATGCCGGTACTGGGAATATCCCAAAAACTCCCACGGAAATCCGGACAAAAAAAACGACCGGATATATTCCAGCGCCGCCCAGAGCGCCGGCAGAACGGCCAGCCAGCCTGCCGATCTGCCTTGAATCCATGCGAAAACCGCCGCAAAGACAGCCGGATACAGCGCCATATAGGCCACGAGAAGCAGCAGAATCGGCAGGCTTAAATAAAACGGCATATGCCCAAAGGTCATCAGCGTGTAAACCAGCCAGTACATCAGCGTTGTATAATGCACACAGCCGGCGAAAAACCCCAGCCGAAACCCCTGCGCCGGCGACTGATCCTGAAGCGCGATCATCAGCGGCGTCAGTGCGAACCAGATCAGGCCGGAAAATTCGATGTTCGGGAATGCGCCGGTCATCAAAACGCCGCTGAGCATCGCCAGAAAGAAACTTCGCATCGTGATGGCGGATTGTGAATTCATGATGGTTTTCTGTGTTAATTTCGACCCAATAAAAATGCCCGCGCAGCGGGTATCCTGCCCGCCTGTCGCGGGCGATGCGCCCGAACTTCGGGAAAAACAATAACTCTAACGGGTAGAGATCATAATGAAAATACGGCGGTTTTGTCAAGAACGCCGTATTGCATGTTCTGGACTTTTCCTGTTTTTACGGCAAACCGGTTGCATTTTCTGATATATTTCCAGATAATGAGACGATTTCCAATGCAAGGAGTTGATGACTGTTCAAAACGACGGATGAGACACTAAAGGAGGGTTATGGAAGCATATTTCTGGGGAACCCGTGGATCGCTCCCCGCCGCATTCGATGGCGCGCAGCTATCCATAAAACTGCATGAAGCCCTCCGGTTGTCTCGAACCCGGCAGTTGAATACCGATGCGGATATCAACGATTTCATCGCATCGCTCCCCTTTTCTGTCCGAAACACATACGGCGTCAACACGTCGTGCGTCGAAATTCGTGGGGGAGACGATGTCATCCTGTGTGACGCCGGCACCGGGCTGCGCAGTTTCGGACATCACGCATCAGCCTCCGGCCCCGCGACTTTCCACATCTTTTTGTCCCACCCCCACTGGGATCATATTCAGGGGTTTCCATTCTTCATACCCGCTTACATTCCCGGCAACAACGTGGTGATATACGGGGGACATCCGGATATCCGGGGGGTATTCGAAGCACAACAGAAATCCCCGTTTTTTCCGGTGTCGCTAAGTGACATGGCGGCTT
>DAIEFO010000296.1 GCA_027325475.1 Desulfobacteraceae bacterium
TAACATGTCTGGATACCAAGATAAAATCAAAGAGACCGCAGAGCGGCTCTTGAAAGAAGGCAGCGTCGAGATGGTCGTCGGTTTCCGGAAGGGAACCCTGCCGATGATGAATGAACCCTGTTTCATTCGCCGGCCGGAAGATGTCCGTCAACTGGTGTGGGACAGCAACTGCGGTATCAATCTGGCCAATTATCTGACCGATCGGAAAGAAAAAATTGCGATTGTGGCCAAAGGATGCGATTCCCGAAACATCGTAACCCATATCGTCGAAAATAAAATCAAACGGGAAAAACTGCATATCATTGGCGTTCCCTGCCAGGGCATGGTGGATAAGCGGAAAGTCGCCGCTCTGTGCGCCGGTGATATCGAGAACGTGACAGAAGACGGCGATGTCCTTACCGTCACCTGCCAGGGAGCCGAAAAGAAACTGGGCCGGAAAGAAATGCTTCAGGAAAACTGCGCCCTCTGTATTCATCGCAATCCAGTACTTTTCGATGAGCTGGTGGGAGAGCCGGTAGCGGAGCAGACGGGAATTGACAGATTTGCTGAAGTCCGGCGGATAGAAGCCATGGCGTCTCAGGAAAAGTGGCAATATTTTGAGGATTTGCTGGCGCCATGTGTTCGCTGTTATGCCTGCCGTAATGCCTGTCCTCTGTGCTATTGCCCCACCTGCTTTGTGGATGAATCCAAGCCTCAATGGGTTGGCAAAAGCCAGAACCCCATTGATATCCGTACGTTTCATTTCCTGAGGGCATATCACTGCGCCGGCCGGTGTACGGACTGCGGTGCATGTGAACGCGCGTGTCCCATGGGCATCAAGGTCCGGCAGTTTACCAGCAAACTCAACAAGGATGTCCTGGAAATGTTTGGATGGGAAGCGGGAATGACCCTTGAGCAGCGGCCGCCTTTAGATACGTACAAACCGAATGACCCTAATGATTTTATTAAATAAATAAGGTCTGTTATTATGAAAGTCATCACTATTGACAAAAAAGATTGGGCATCTGGCATCGAAAAGACGAAATCGGCTTTTCAGGTGTTCGGCCCTGTAAAGGAAAAAGAGTGGCACAGCTTCAAAGCTCTGGGGCCGGGGGAGCAGCCGGATATGGCATACAGCAATACCCGGATTTCACCCAAATTCCTGGTGCAGCCTCAAAGCGAGCCCATGTTTACCTATTCTCTGGATGAAGCCGTAGAAGATCACCACATTCTGAAAGAAGTTCGAAAAGATGCGGCGCCCAAAGCGGTTGTCGGCATTCGTCCCTGTGATGCGGCAGCGTTTCTTATCGTGAAGCGCAATTTTGACGCACCACAGTATCAGGACCCCTACTGGCTCAATGCCTATAATGCCATGACGTTTATCGGGTTTGCCTGTAACTCCCCATGCAGCACGTGTTTTTGCACATCCGCGGGGTGCGGTCCTTTCAATGAAGCCGGACTGGATGTCCTGCTGGTGGATGTCGGAGACAGTTTTGTCGCCAAATCACTGACAGACAAAGGCGATACATGGCTGAAGGCCGGCGGCTGGACATCGGCGGCTGATGCATCCGGGAAAATTAAAGCCCTGAAGCAGGCTGCTGAAGCAAAAATCACTTCCAATGTTTCAACGGACAAGCTGAAAACCAGGCCGACCACGCAGATATATGAAGCTCCGTTCTGGGACGATGTAGCGTTTTCCTGCATCAACTGTGGCACATGCACTTATTCCTGCCCGACCTGCTGGTGTTTTGATATTCAGGATGAAGCCAGAGGAACTTCCGGAATACGCATGCGGAACTGGGATAGTTGCATGTTTCCGATGTTCACCATACACGGCACCGGGCACAATCCCAGGGCCGCCAAGGTACAGCGGGTACGACAGCGGTTCATGCACAAACTGAAATATTATGTGGAAAAATACGATAACGGAATCCAGTGTGTGGGCTGCGGTCGGTGCATCCGTCTCTGTCCGGTTAACATTGATATTCGCAAGGTCTGCAATCAGATGAACGATTATGATCCCGCAGCCTGCGTCTGCCCGGCTTAGCCAGAAAAGGGGGTGTACTGTGCAGAATCCATATTTACCTTATCCGGTTCGCATTGATGAAATCATCACTGAAACCGAAGACAAGAATCTGAAAACTTTTAAATTTGTTTTTATAAATCCGGCGGATGAAGAAAAATTCGCTTACAAGGCCGGCCAGTTTGCGGAACTGTCGGTTGCCGGAAAAGGAGAGATTCCCATCGGAATCGCTTCTTCGCCGACAGAGAAGGGTTTTATAAAATTTACGGTCAATAAGGTGGGACTGGTGTCCACGTTTCTCCATAACATGAAAGTCGGTGATGTCATGGGTATCCGGGGGCCGCTGGGTAATTCCTATCCTTGGAACGTCCTGGAAGGCAAAAACGTGGTGATCATCGGCGGCGGGTTTGCATTTACCACCCTGCGTTCATCCATCGTTTACATGCTGGATCCGGCAAATCGCTCGAAATTCAAGGAGATCAACGTAATTTACGGCGCCAGATCGCCCGGAATGCTTCTGTACCGGGATGAGCTGGCATCGTGGGAACGCCGCGATGATATCAAGATGCACATCACCGTGGATGCAGCCAGCGATCCCGACTGGAAATACAACGTCGGTTTTGTTCCCACCATAACCGAGCAGAAAGCGCCTCAGGCTGATAACGACACGTATGCTATTATCTGCGGGCCACCGATCATGATTAAGTTCACACAGCCGGTTCTGGACAAGATGGGATATGCGCATGATCACATTATCATGTCTCTGGAAAACCGGATGAAATGCGGCATTGGCATGTGCGGCAGGTGTAATGTCGGCAAAGAATTCGTGTGTAAGGATGGTCCCGTATTTACGTTGGCGCAGCTCAATACCATGCCCAAGGAGTATTGATATCCTGGATTGAATATGCTAAAAGCGTGCTGGATTTGATACTTGATGCTCTCGTAAAAAGTCGAATTTCGGACGGCTTTGTAAAAAGTTCGCAGGCAAGGCGCG
>DAIEFO010000297.1 GCA_027325475.1 Desulfobacteraceae bacterium
ATCGATGCTGTTGCCCCTTTTTTCCACAAAAACAACCGGGCATGAAGCATCCAGTTGATGGATGACCTCTGTCAGCAGTGAGTGAACTACCACCGGCATTTGAGGATATGTGTGATGGATATACCGGATGAGCGATATGTCGGTAACATCCGGCATATCGGGATCCAGAATGAGTATATCGGGTAAAACGGTTTGAATGCGCTGCATCATTTCCTGGCCCGTGCTGGCAAGCTGAACCTGACAGCCATTAGCCTGCAGCTCACGTTTCAGGAATTCTCGTACGTGTGGATTTCGATCTGCAACCAGCAGAGTGATCTGTGCATTCACAACGGATACCTTTGCTTCGAAGAAATGTCGGCCTGTCGATGAGCGGCTGCCGAATGTTCCATTGGTGATGTTTATACGGGACAGCAATTCATATGCCATAAGCCAAAAGACAGTAGGGCAAATGGTAATAACTTAATATTGTTATTGATAATTTGGTGTGTGAAATGTCAGAGGATGTGAAATGGCGGTTTTGTTTTGTCAGCATTTTTTACAGGATGTAAACGCTGCTGAACCATCAGGTATTTGTTTCCTGTCTCACCGGCGCTGACAGCCGGATACCACAATGGTTTGCTGACTGGGTGATGAAAGAAGGCGATGCAGGGCGGAAGGCCGGGAGGACATTGATGGAATATTACGGATTGAAGCCGCAGTCGATTCCCCGCAACCATCCGCAACCTTCCAAAACAGAAAGGCCGTAACCCAGAAGGATTACGGCCTTTAATTTCAAGTGGTGCCGAAGGGGAGACTCGAACTCCCACCGGAGTACTCCGACTAGACCCTGAACCTAGCGCGTCTACCAGTTCCGCCACTTCGGCAAATCGAATTTTAGAGACATCAAATAGATTGATTAAAAATTCGATTTGGTCTAAATAGTTTTTTTTGTAAAACATGTCAAGTTAATTATTTTCTTCAGGTAAAAATATTTCATGGAACTAATCACCAGTCTGGATCGCATTACCAGACCCTATAAAAATGCGGTTATCACTATCGGCAATTTCGATGGCGTTCATATCGGTCATCAGGCGCTTTTTCAAGAAGTCATCGCCAAAGCGGATGAAATAAGCGGTACGGCCATCGCCATGACCTTTGATCCCCATCCTCTTCGGGTGATAAAGCATAACAAGAAGTTGTCACTGATCACACTCAGGGAACAAAAGCTGGAACTGATTTCAGCCTCCGGCATCGATGTCCTGATCTGCGTCCCGTTTACTTGTGAATTTGCAGACATGTCCGCCAGAAGTTTTGTGGAAGATCTGCTGGTGAACCGTATCGGGGTGAAAGCCATGATCGCCGGTGAAGATTACACCTTTGGCAAGAACCGCGAGGGCAATATCGATTTGCTCAAAAGCTATGGCCAGGAGCTGGGGTTTGAGGTCATCATTTCGAGATGGATTCAGACCGCATCCGGTGAACCGGGCAGAATCAGCAGCACGCGGATACGAAAGCTTGTGGCGGAAGGCAGGGTGGATGACGCGCAAAAGCTTATGGGCCGGTTTTATCAGGTTCGGGGAACTGTGGTCAGCGGCAGAGATCGCGGGGGAAAACTTTTGGGATTTCCCACGGCCAATATCGTGTTTCAGGAAGAACTTTGCCCTAAAGCCGGTGTATATGCCGTCACCGTAGAATGCCTCGACCGCAAATTTATGGGTGTTGCCAATATCGGATACAGTCCTACGTTCAGCGATCATATCTTCACCGTCGAAATTCATATCCTTGATTTTCATAACGATATTTATGGCAAAAAAATCCGCGTCAATTTTGTTCAACGCATCCGGGATGAAATCAAGTTCTCCGGCATTTCCGAGCTGTCCGCGCAGATTCGAAAAGACATCGACGCAGCTCGTAAAATTTTATCTCAAGTGGTCTGATCGTCATGAAAAAAACCATGTCGGTGTCGCTTCTCATCGGGCTGGTCATATCCGGTGTTGCGCTTTATTTTGCCTTCAGAAAGGTTCCGTTTGTCGAGCTGATTGCCTATCTGAAGTCCATTGACTATTTCTGGACGATTCCATCGACAATCCTGATTTTGCTGGGGTTTGCGATTCGGGTGTATCGCTGGCAACTCATTCTGAGTTCCGCCCAGAGTGTGGGATTTTTCGAAGCGTTTCATCCACTGATGATTGGGTTCATGTTGAATTGCATTCTTCCCGGAAGGGTCGGTGAAATCAGCAGGCCGCTGATTCTGAATCAGAAAAGCCATGTCCCTTTTTCGACAGGACTTGCGACGGTTGCCGCGGAACGCGCATTTGACGTTATCGTGTTGCTGTTGCTGTTGTCATGGATGTTGATGAATGTCAAAATTGATCCTGCCTTGAGCATTACCGTCGGCGGCTATGTTTTGAACAAATCCCTGCTCATGACAACAGCCACAGGCATTGCCCGGCTGTGTTTTTTGCTGGTGGCGGCCATGATACTGCTGGGATTTGAATCCTGCCGGAATTTTTTCAACCGGATGATTCTTTTTCTGCCGCGCCTGTTTTTTTTTGCTGGTGCGACATTCCGGCGATGGGTTTATGAGAAGGTATGCCTGACGCTGATCCGGTTTACAGACAGTTTCGCCAGAGGATTTTTGCTGTTAAAAGACCCCATGAAAATGATCGGATGTTTTTTGCTATCCCTGTTGATCGGGGGTTGACGGCCTTATCTTATTACGTCATGGCGATAGGAGCGCCCGGCATCCACCTTTCTCTCGCGCAATTGTCTGTCGTGATGGTGATTATCTGTGTGTTTATCTCCATTCCGTCGGCGCCGGGTTTCTGGGGGATATGGGAAGCCGGAGGGGTATTCGCTCTGGCCCTGTTTAACATTCCGGCAAAAGATGCCGCCGGATTTACTCTGGCCAATCACGCATTTCAGATGCTGCCGGTAATTCTGGTGGGGGTCGGCTCTGCGGTAATGACGGGCGTCAATGTTTTTCAGATTTCAAA
>DAIEFO010000298.1 GCA_027325475.1 Desulfobacteraceae bacterium
GATGCGGCTGCGAATCTGTACGCCGATGGTTGCTGCCAGAACGGACGCTATCACCACATGAATATTTCGCGGAATGTACAGGGAAATGACGGCGGCGCTGATACCGGCAATAAGGGCAGTGACAATGTAAATCACGCCTTTGATCTGAAATATCAGCAGACAGATGAACATGGCGATCAGCGCATAATCCATTCCGAAACTGTGCGCCGGAATGAACTGTCCGCCATAAGCACCGGCAACGGTACTTAAAATCCATACCAGATTGGAAACCTGATGCACGGTCAGGGCCTGCGTGAGTCCCCAGTTGCCTTCCTTGAAGCGGGGCTGGTTGACGGCAAAACTTTCATCCGTAATGCCGTAGGCATAGAAAGACAGCATGGCTCTGCCGGTGTTCCGGAAAAACAGGGAAAGGGATGAACTCATCAGCAGGTGGCGCAGATTGACGACAAATGTGGTCATGATGATGGCAAACGGTCCCGCTCCGGTCGAGAGCATGGAGATGGCGATAAACTGGGCGCTTCCTGCAAAAACGAAAAGAGACATCAGACCGGTTTCAACAGGACTCAGACCGGCTTTCTCCGCCAGTAGCCCCAGCGCCAGCCCGATGGGGACGTATCCCAGGCAGATGGGCCAGGCGGCGCCAAGTCCCTGGCGGATGGCATTGCTGTGTTCTTTGCGTGATATGTTGACTCGATACACCATATTGCATGGTATATCCCAGATGGTAAATGCTTTCAAGAGAGATCATTTCCAATCCTCCTGAACTGAAATTGGGGATAAAACGATAGCTGCCCGACATGCCTGCAACGCAGGGTTTGACTTTTCGCCGGACGCTCAGCTACAATCAGCAAAATCTTTATGAAGCTGTCTGAAAATCGACTTGTTAAGAGGCAATCAAAACGGACTGCTACGAAGTCGTCAATAAGGAGGAGATATTGCCATGAAAAAATGGAAGTGTTCGGTGTGTGGTTATGTACATGTCGGAGATGAACCGCCTGAAAAATGCCCTGTCTGTGGTGCCGACCGCAGCATGTTCAAGGAGATCGTCGAGGAATCACCAGCGTCATCAGACGCCGAAACAGGGCCGGCTTTGGGTGTGACGCCGTCTGGAGCTGCGGCTTCAGTGGCTTCGCAGGATGCTGCTGTGCCGGAAACGCCGTCAGAGCCTCTGGCACCATCCTCTTTCCGAACCACCTTCCGGAAATATTACGAGATCACAACCCGCCTGATGGTTAAATATCATGCGCATCCTATCGCAGTGCATATTCCCAACGGCGTGTTACCAGTGGCCTTTATCTTCTTGATCCTTTCGATCATGTTCCGATCCCGGGGGCTGGAAATCGCCGCATTTTATAATCTCGTCATTGTGGTACTGGCGATGCCCAAGGTTGTTTTTTCCGGATATAATGACTGGAAGCACCGGTTTTCCGGCCATATGACGAACGTTTTTCTGACCAAGATAATCTGCGGCTGTGCGGTTTTTGGTTTGGGAGCGATACTGGTTATCTGGCGCCTGATCAATCCTGAGATTATATTCTCAACCACTGGGTTCCGATGGATATATGTCCTTATTTATATGCTGATGCTGGCGGCTGTTACCATTGCCGGTTTTCTGGGAGGAAAGCTTATCCGGTTTCCGGGAGATTGACAGTGGTTTCGTTAAAAGTCCGGATGCAGCGCTTATGCTGCATCCATGCCATCACATTTGATTTTTACGAGTAGTGCATCATGAAATGTATCGAACTGGATGATTCCCGGAGACTGCCGGAAGGAGCGATGGCGGACAATGCCGTATTTGCGTTCGACTGCAATCCCGGCGTATCCTGCTTTAACCGATGCTGCCATAACCTGAACCTGTTTCTCTATCCCTACGATGTCATCCGGCTGAAACACCGGCTGGGAATATCTTCGGATGTCTTTCTGGAACGGCATGTGGATGTGGTCCTGCGGGATTCCTGTTATTTTCCGGAAGTGCTGCTGAGTATGGCGGAGCTTCCGGATAAACCCTGTCCGTTTCTGTCGCCGTCGGGGTGTTCCGTATATGAAGACCGTCCGGAAGCCTGCCGCATGTTTCCGGTGGAGCAGGGGGTCGTCTATGATGCAGCTTCCGGCCGCAGCCGGAAAATCCACTTTTTCAAGCCTCCGGAATTCTGTCAGGGGGCCATGGAGCAGCGGCCATGGACGGTTGATGCCTGGATACAGGATCAAGGTGCAGCGACATATAACCGGATGACCCAGCGCTGGTCCGAGGTGAAATATCTCTTTCAGTCGGACCCCTGGAAAGGGGAAGGCCCCAATGGTCAACGCGGGAAAATGGCGTTTATGGCAGCCTATAACCTGGATCAGTTCCGGGATTTTATCTTTGGCAGCTCATTTTTAAAGCGCTATAAAATGGCCTCGGCGTTGCGGGAGAAAATCAGAAAGGATGACGTCGAACTTCTGAAAGTTGGTCTGGCCTGGATTGAATTGTTCATATGGGGGAAATCATCGCCGCTGCTGCGGCCTGTTAAAAAATGACAGTATCGCAGAACATCCGGGAACGGCGTCGGCATTGGATCATAAAACCCCTTTCGGCATCGGAGCGACGGGTTCTCCGCCCAGAACATACCCGCCATCGATCCGAAGGATGCTCCCGGTCATAAATGGAGCGTCCTGAATCAAAAAACAGACCGCAGCCACCACATCCTCTATCCTGCCTGTGCGGTTCAGCAGCGTGTGGGCGATAATCCCCTGTTTCTGCTCATCCGTCAGCAGCCCCCAGCCCCGTGTGTTCTCTCCATGACGGGTTTCCACCATCCCCAGCATGATTTCGTTGACCCGGACTTCGGGCGCGCCGATCCGCGCCCAGGTTTCCGTCAGAAGCGATACGCCACGGTTTGCGGCTGCATACCCTTCGTTGAACACACAGGCGGCGGGACCGGATCTGCCCACGATCCCGGCAATCGATGATAAATTGACCACAACGCCGT
>DAIEFO010000299.1 GCA_027325475.1 Desulfobacteraceae bacterium
AGAGTGGTCTTGCCGCTGCCGTTAGGACCCAGCAGGGAGATCACTTCCCCGCGGCGTACAGACAAAGATACATCCTGCAGCACCGGCGCACCGGAATATGTGAAGCAAATGTTCTCCATCCGGATCAGCTCCATTTTCCCCATCCTTTTCCGGAATTTCTGAGAATGACAGCGAATACCGGAATCCCCAGCATCGCCGTCAGGATGCCGATCGGAATTTCCACCGGCAGCAGCACCCGGGAGACATCATCCACCGTCAGGAGAAACGTTGCGCCGATAAAAACACAGATAGGCAGTAAAAACCGGTTGTCCGGCCCTGCGATCATCCTGCCGATATGAGGGATGATCAGCCCTACCCACCCGATGATGCCGCAAAGCGCCACCGTCAGGCTGCTGATGATCGCCGAAACGATGATGAACGTCATTCGCAGCAGGGGCACGTTGACGCCCAGTGACCGGGCTTCTTCCTCTCCCATCGTCAGAAGGTTCAGATAAGGGGAGAGCGCCAGCAATATCAGGATTCCCAGAACGATGGGCGGCGACAGCACCGCCGTGGTGTTCGGATCCGCCAGGGAAAAGCCGCCCATGAGCCAATAGACGATGGCCGGCAATTGATTATAGGGGTCGGCAAGATATTTCATCATCAGAAACAGCGCATTGAACAACGAGCTGCTGATGATGCCCCCCAGAACCAGCAGCAGAATCCGGTCTCCCTGATACAGCCCGGCAAGTCCGATCGCCACCGCCACCGCCGCCATCCCGAAGCCGACCGTGCTGATCTGTACCAGAACCCAGCTTGACGCCATCACCATTGCGAGTGCGGCGCCAAAAGACGATCCGGCCAGTATCCCGAGCATTTCCGGAGAAACCAGCGGGTTGATAAATATGGACTGAAGCACGGCGCCGGAAACGGAAAGCGCCGCGCCCACCAGCATGGCGCTCAGAATACGCGGCATTCGGATATGGATCAGCACGGTTTCCAGAATATGGAATTCCTTCGGGTTGTCCACATGAAGAATATGCGCCTTCCAGGCGATAAAGCGAACGACCGCCTCCGGATGTATCGGATACCTGCCCAGTGACAGAGACACCAGCACCGTCGTCATCAGCACTGCCGCCAGAACAGGAAAGACGATCCGGCTGTCCCGAATCACTCCAGCACCTCGCGCAGGGATTTGTCGCTCAGGTCAACACCCAGAAAAAGCTTGTAAAATTTCCTGGTTTCAGACGTCATATCAACGGCATAACGATCCGGATACAGACAATGAAGTAACCACTGAACACCGAGTATCCGCATGAAGGACGGCGGCCTGTCGAACCAGTTGAACGGAGACCGCGGAATCCGGTAAACGCGGCGAGTCCGAACCGCCCGGATGCTCCGCCAGCGGGGATCCTGAAATACGGTATCGGTAAAATTCTTCTCCTGCGCCAGGATCACTTCCGGATTGTACAGCATCACCTGTTCGAGGGAGATGCGTTCCATGCCGTAAGCGTCTTTGGGAACGCACCGATAGACGTTTATGCCTCCGGCGATGGGAATCAGTTCCGTATGGAAAGACTGATCGCATTCCGTACTCAGCCCGTCCATGCCTTCGGCGTAATATACGCTGAGCCGCTGAGATTCCGGAATCTCGTCCACAACCGCGCGGACAGACTTCAGCACATGCTCTGTATAACCGCTCAGCATCTGCGCCCGTTTTGTCCGGTTCAGAAGCTCACCCATCAGGGTAAACGCCCTGACATAGTCACTCAGATGATCGAACCGGATATAGACCACCGGAATACCCAACTGCCTGGCTGTGGCTTCCGTTTTTTTGTCGGTGACAAACTTCCCCAGCCAGGAGATCATGACGTCGGGTTTGACCCTGAGCAGGGTTTCCTGATTGGGGGTTCTGCCCTGCCCGAACCAGCCGCCGATCACCGGCAGTTTCGCCACCGCGGGATTCATAAACCGCGCCTCATCCGGCCTGATCGGGTAGTTCAGCCCGGCGAGCACGGCAGGATCCATGGCGTAAATCAAACACATGGCCGGTGGGGATGAGCCATACACTTTGGTGATGACATCCGGCACCGTAACGCTGCGGCCCGCCATATCCACGATTTGTCTGGCTCCGGCGATATCCGGAATCATGACCAGCGCAAAAACGACCCAAAGCCACCCGATGCGTTTCCATGAAAAATTCATATCCGTCATTTCCCTTTCGGCGCCTGGCCGGCTTCCTTGTCCCACCACATCACCGCCCATCGAACGACCTTCGGCTGCGGCAGCTTCAGCCCGTCGTCGCCGCAAACGAGATATTCCTCAAGAAAGCGGCCGAGACGTTTTTCCTCTTCCGCCGTCATGTTGTGAATCATCCATTTCAGGGAATTAATGGCATCATCGATATCCCGGTAAGTCTTTTCTTCCCGTGTGACGGTGAAGGCGACATTGGCGTAATATCCCATCTGACGCAGAAGGTTATATACGACGATATAGTCGGCCCGCGGGCTGAATGACCGTCCGGCAGCTTCGACAATCCGGCGGTCATAGGGGCCGTCATCCACCAGCGCCGACAGATAGACGCATTTCCTCGCCCGGCTGTCCAGCTTGCGGATAGCTCCCTGCAGGTCGTCCGTTATCAGCGACCGGGACGCCATGACGACATCGTGCACGCCGATGCCGAGCGTATCCCAGTCATCTTCCCATTTCCCCTGAATGCTGTGAATATTGGTGATGCCCTGCTGCAAACAACGTTCGCCAAGCAGAGAGAGCATCGCTGTCGAAGGATCGACGGCCGTAATAGAATTGACTAGCGGAGACAGCGGTACCGCCAGCGTTCCGGCGGCGCAGCCGATGTCCAGAACGCTCCAGTCCGGCGCGGGATCCATGATGACGATAAACTGGTAAATATAATCGCTTCCGGATGCGTGCCGGGCGAACGAGGGCGCCCGCTTGTTCCAGAATTCCGGATCGTGCATCTCGTCGC
>DAIEFO010000029.1:0-1525 GCA_027325475.1 Desulfobacteraceae bacterium
CGGAGCAGCACTTCCACCTGTGAAACAGTTCGTCCACAAAGCTAAGCCAGTCAGTTCAAAGCCAAGGTTGCGATGGATGCGATCAGAGATATCAAGACGGTAACCGAAATTGCCCAGGAATTTGGCGTGCATCCGACTCAGGCGGGGCATTGGACGACCATACACCGGATGAGGCGTCGAAAATATATTGTTTACAGCTAAAGGGATTCAACGTAAATTAGAAATCGGGACAACGCCATTCCGCTGCGGATTGATCGGTTACCATCTTAAACCCGACTCTTTTTTGTATTGACGCATGGATCCGCTGTACCCACAATTCTTTGACTTGATATCGAAACAGGGAGGTTTTCATGCTTAGCTTCGCAGAAGAAATATATCTTTTGGCGCTTGACGAAAAAACGGGCAGACCCACGATCAGATACAGAAATATTGAAATGCAGAATGTACTGGTCGGAGCAATTCTTGCGGAACTGACCTTTCTCCACCGGATTGATACGGATATTGAGAAGGTTTATTTGCTGGATGCCGCACCCGTCGGCAACCCGGTGCTGGATCGCGCCTTGTCTCTGATCAGCGGATCAGCGAAACCCCAATTGATCTCTCATTGGATAAACACATTGTGGGCAGATCGGCATTTAATTGAAAATCATGTGCTTCAGGCGCTGCTAGACAAAAAGATATTGAAACAGGAAGACAAAAAAATACTGTGGCTGTTTTCCTCCCGGGAGTATCCGATTATTGACGGTGTGAAACTTCAGAATATTGAAAACCGGCTTCGCAATCTGATACTGAGTGATGAAATTCCGGAGCCCAGAGAAACTGTTCTTGTCAGCCTCGTCGATGCCTGCGGTTTTTTCCAGGATATCCTTTCTCCACGTGAATATCAGCGTTCCCGGGAACGGATTGCCAACCTGGCCAAAATGGATGCCATCGGTCGAACGGTTACCCATCTGATTGATACTATTTATAAAGTCTATACCATGGAGATGCATGTATAGGTGTATTGTCTGCCAGCATAACAAACTCACTATATCCGGTTCTGAACCACATGAAACGTCAGTATTGAGGCGGTCACCCGGCTTTTTCCAGTATATATGAAGATGGCGGCAAATATGGATTGCAGCAAGATGATGACAGCAGGATTCCACATGGCGGCCAGACCTGCTGCAATATCCGTCACCGGAGACCGGACCGACGGAAACAAGACGCCGTAAACAATGGCCAGCCCGACGGATATAAGGGAAAGTATCTGATAGACGGAGATATCGCCTTCTCCCCGATAATCCGCGCGGAACAGTTCAGACACAAATCGCCACATCTGGGTGATGCATACCGTCAGGATAAAGGCGGCCGTATCATATCCCTCAAGAAACAGATAAAGGCCGATCAGACCGATCGTGCAGAAAACAAGGCTGGTGGCTGCCTGAACCGGCAGCACTTTCTGACCATCGAGGCCGTGTGAATAGGCAATTTTTTTGGTTTTACCCGAAAATACAAAACAGGCGCCGCCCATGAGACGCTGCAC
>DAIEFO010000029.1:1623-3751 GCA_027325475.1 Desulfobacteraceae bacterium
CATCGAGGCCGTGTGAATAGGCAATTTTTTTGGTTTTACCCGAAAATACAAAACAGGCGCCGCCCATGAGACGCTGCACCCATAAGGGGCATTCCGACAGGCGCCTGCCGTAGCAGCATCCAAAGCTGATGCAGGCCAGACGGCCGATTCCCTCTCCAAAGGCGTAGGCCGTGGAAAGCGCCGCCATGATGGTCATGACCGGCATGGAAAATCCTGTGAACCTCTTCGATGTGTTGATGGCCATGATAATGAAGGGGGTCAGAAGGATGCCCGTAAAAGATGCTCCGCTCACGGTAAATGTGGCGGATTTCTTTTCTACAATTCTGGCGATGACCCTGGAGGCCGGTACGCAAATTCCCAGAACGCAGACAATCAGAAGGATGAGGCTGGCGAGGGAAACCCCTGCAGATTCCAGCAGCAGAATCAGGATCGCCGATGCAAAGGTGTAAGCGCAGGCGCTGAAGAATCCGTAAAAGGTGAAATTGATGCCCGCCCATGAAGCGCCGTCGTGTTTGATGCGGGGGACAGACGCCAATATCTGCCATTTTTCCTCCGGAAGATGTTTGAATCCCCACCGCAGGGTCAGCGTGAGCAGCAGAGCCAGAATTGCCACAAACAGCAGATGTTGCATGATACCTCCTTTTTCTATACGGAGCGAAACATTGTAGAAATTCGCCGGGCGATTTCAGAACGCACCCGGACATCCGTCTCCACCAGAGGCATGCCGAATCCTCTGGAGTAGCGGCTGGAGACATCCTGTCGCAGCATATTGCGCCGGATATCTTCAGAAAACTGAATACGGTTGTTTTCGAAGATCAATACCGTGGTGGAACTTCCCGGACGGTACAGGCTCTGGGGCTGACCCTGCCGGACATACATGCCGACATGTGGTTTCTGTGGGTGATCGTAGGCGTTATTGCTGTAGCACGGAACGATATCCCCGATCATCAATGCCACAATTTCAATCATGGCGACATATCCAATCCCCGCGCCACCGGCGATATCGGTATCTATGATCGTGACCATGCGCCGGTTCTTGGACAGTGGCGTCGCCATGTGCACCACTGCACCGGGGTTGCAGGAATGGTACAATCCGGCTATTTCATAACTATCGGCAATGGTTCCTGAAACCGGGACATGATTGTAGTGATATTTATCGGGAGTCAGCCGGAAAACCGCCATATCGCCGCCACGAAACTGATGCAGCCATCGCGGTTTATCTATACCGATCAGTTCGGCATAGTCGAAGAACTTCTCCTTGATAAAAAAGCGGGAGGTGTCCGAAAATGAGCCGAACAGCATCCGTGCATCTGCCGGCGATGTCACGACACCGGGCGTTTTTTCGGCCGGCGGCATGGGACGACAGGCATCATATTTGATTTTTCGTTCGAAAATATCTCGCAGACAGCGATAGTGTGACACATCATCCGCGATTTCTCCGGAATCGATATTCAACGTTTGAAAAAGATGCAGAATCTGCCGCTGACAGAGATGCCTGTGCAGGTCATAATGCAGCCATGCCAGCATTTTTGAAAACCGGGGCGACACCAGCGCGCTGAAAAGCCTCGGGGCGTTTTCACGAGCGCCGCCATACATCCAGGCAATGAGCCCGTCCGCGCAAAGATTTTCGGTGTGAACACTTCCGGTTTCTCTGTCAATATACTGATGGGGATAAAAATTCATATGTGCGATGTCTCTTTTGTCATATCGTGACGGGCCAGCAGCACCAGAATACATATCAGAACTTCCAGACAGCGGATGCCGATCCGGTCCTTCAACACATCGTCATGAACTTCCGACAGGAACGCATGAATCGTTTTTTCATGGAGCAACTGACGCAGCGCCAGAGCCAGTTCAGGATCATCTGCGGCCGCCGCATCCAGTTCAGTGCACGCATCCTCAAGGACGCAGAGAGCTTCGGCCAGATGCTGTTTTCGCAGATCATTGCGATAATATCTTTCGGCTGCCTGATTGAATTCATCGCCGCTCAGTTTAAAAGGCGTTGAAACGCCCGCAGCATCTATAATGCGCCGTGTCAGCCTGCCGGATACTGCATGATGATCCGGATCCGTGATGCGGGCTTCCAGGTCATCCATCACATCTTTCAGATGCATCATTTCGATCAGAT
>DAIEFO010000029.1:4008-13186 GCA_027325475.1 Desulfobacteraceae bacterium
ATGGATTTGTAGGCAAAAGCAGTGATCAGCGTCTGAAGGCTGACCGCTGGCCCCATGTCTTTGATGAGACTGTGAAACAGGCTGTAATACCGGCCTTCAAATCCGGAAAAGCCCATCACGTGCTGCTGGCGAAGCCGATAAAACAGATAAAGCGCCATCCGTGCATCGAAAATCCCCATATCGGCAAGATTTTTCTTCAGGCGGATATCATTGCCGTCCTGTCCGTTCAGAGCCGGGCTTTGCTCGGTGCTCAGCAGACACACGAGATAGTCCATCAGTCTGTAATCCAGGATCATATCTCCCTTGAGCCTTAATACCCGGCTCAGAAATTTGTCGAGTCCCAGCGGCCCCATGGGAGTCAGCGGATATCCCATGGCTTTGAGTTTTGCCTTTTTCTTCCATCGCCGCCAGAGCATTCTCAGGTGGGTGAAATCCAGCTCATGCGACAAAAATCCCAGCGCTTTTTCCGGATGAAAATCCCAGAAGTCCATCCGGAAGGGATCCGCGGAATAGGTGTTGACGAACAGCGGCAAAAAATGCTCCACGATTTTAATGGTCAGATCACCGAAATATTTCTCTTCGAGCGGCCCGTATCCGGAATCAGGGTTTGCTATAAGCCCGCCGAGCTTTCGGCTGCTCAGACTGACATGCGTTCCGTTGTTGGCCAGGCTGATGTTTGAAATATTGGGCAGCACCACCAGGTTGTTGTTGATGATACCGGCATCTTTCAGTTTAACGACGGCGTTGATCTGGCTGCGGGACAGCGCCTGATGGCACAGGTGCATGTACTGATGCTTCTCTTCGCCCCTGTCCCAGCCCGAAAGGCAGGGATTCATAAACAGCCGGCGGTAGAAAGCATCGGGAATCAGGTCATTAAGCTGTTTCAGTCTCTGCGGTGGATGCGGCGCAAAATATATCCGCGCCTGCTGCCCGTACAGATGCAATTGAAACTGCTGATTGGCGTATTCCACCAGCAGATGCGTCAACAGATGGCGCCGAAGGGTTTCACCAGCGGACGCCTGCCCCATTCCAGCGGCGACAGTGAGATGAGCCGGTTGAAATGAACAGGTTTCCGGCGATGTATTGTCACAAAGAAAATGCTGCATCAGCTTTTCACCGGTATGCTGAATTCCGGGAATGGCCTTGCCGAACCGTCCGATGATATCCGCCAGGCTTAATTTGATCAGATAACTGACAGGTATCCTCAGCCATGTTTCCTGCTGATGGGTGAAAACGAATCTGGAGACATCCGAACGCAGGGGGCTTCCCTGATGACGCTTGTCGGCGCGAAGATCGGATGCCAGTATCTTCTGTGCATACCGGTTCAGCAACATTCGGGGAAACCGCACCCAACTGTTTTCCCAGGTATGATCCGTATTGTCGGCTACAAATTTTTCAAGATCGGAGACAGACTTTCCTGAACTTTCACCACTGTGGACACGCTTGCGGATATTCATGAAATAATCGGATTCACGAATCGATATGGGAAGATCCACGGTGACGCTGCTGCCGACAACGGCGGTCTGAAGTTCGTTTTCAACGCCTGCCGCCACATCCCCCGGTAAAAACGGCAGACCTTCCAGGAGGCTGCCGGCGGAAGCGGTGTTCACATTCAGGACACGCCGCCAGTATGCGGCGTCATATACATGTTGATGATCGTTTTGCATGGAGTTCTGATACATGACGGCAAATCGTTAACGCGGGAGTTCTCTGAAAAAGACGGCTTTGAAACCAGTTTCCATTTATTGAAAACGAATCTGGCCATGACCATGAAATCCCGGCGTTCGGCAAAAAAACAGATGGTGGATGTTATGGCAGGCGGATGTTAGCGGTGTATGAAGAAAGTGTTACAAATTGATGAATCACTGTTTTTCCCGCTTCCTTGTCATGAAGCCGTCAATTGAAGGCTGTGAGAAAATTCAGGTGATACGCCGGGTTTAACTTGAGAAAACGTCTGCTTATCGAAGCCCCGCGATGAAGCTGCCGACAGATTCCACGCCTTCCTGTTCCATCAACCGGATAGTCTGCGTCCCAATGACGGCGATATCCGCCTTACCTTTTAAAAAATCAACATCCGCCTTGTCTTTCACGCCGAATCCCAGCGCCAGAGGCAGAGACGTCGCGCGCCGGCATCGGTCCAGATACGCTTCCAGTTGTTCAGAGAAGCGGGTATCCAGACCGGTGACGCCTTTTCTGGCCACGCAGTAAACAAACCCCCGGGCGTGCGATGCGAGCATTTTCATGCGGGCGTCGGATGTGGTGGGTGAAAAAATAAATATCGGCGACAGGTTGTACATGTTCATGGCGCTCAGATAGTCCGCCCCCTCTTCCGGAGGTAAATCCGGAACGATAGCTCCGGACAGGCCGCGTTGGGCCATTTCTCCAGTGAATCGCTCCACACCGTATTTGAAGAGGATGTTGTAATAACTCATAAATAAAAACGGAATCTCGAAAGTTTTGGCGGCGGTCTGCGCCATATCCAGACACTGCTGGACGGTGGCGCCGGCTGAAAGCGCTTTCTGGTTGGCATGAAGAATGACCGGGCCGTCGGCAACGGGTTCTGAGAAAGGAATCTGAAGTTCCATCAGATCCACTCCCGCACGGACCATGGCTTCAATCAGCCTGAATGATGTTTCAAAGGATGGATAGCCCATAACGATATGCGTCATGAGCAGAATCTGCCGTTCTTTCAATCTGTTTTTCAGATAGGATTCAAGCATGATGCCCTCGCAAAAAGTCGATTTTCAGACGGCTTTGTAAAAAGTTCGCAGGCAAGGCGCGCAAAGCCTGAGGAGTGAAGCGTACTTGTCGTACGCTGCAACGACGAAGGATGCAGCGCAACGCAGCATGCGGATTTTTTACAAAGTCGTCAAGCATGATATTTTTCCGCCTTGCCGATGATAAATTCTTGCCATTTGGGATCACCGAAAGCATCCGCGATCGTAAAAATGTCCTTGTCGCCCCTGCCTGACTGATTGATGATAATGCAGTCTTCAGAAGACAGCCGGGGGGCCTCCTTGAATGCCTGGGCAAAGGCATGAGACGATTCCAGCGCAGGAATCACGCCTTCCGTACGAATCGTCAGAGAAAGCGCTTCGACCACTTCAGTGTCGGTAGCGGCTTCAAAGCGTACCCGGCCAGACTCCTTGAGTTGCGCCAGGATAGGAGAAACCCCTACATAATCCAGCCCCGCAGCCACACTGTGGGTTTCCTGCATCTGACCATCCGCATTCTGGAGAAAATAGGTTTTATACCCCTGAGCCACGCCGACACTGGCATCTTTTGCGCACAGTCTGGAAGCATGCTGACCGGTGTCAAGCCCTCTGCCGCCGGCCTCAACCCCAACCAGTTCAACAGGGTCTTTCATAAATCCGTTAAAAATCCCCAGCGCATTGGAACCGCCGCCGACGCAGGCATACACCCGCACGGGGAGTTGATGTTCCTGCTCCAGAATCTGCCTGCGAGCTTCCTGGCCGATAATGGACTGAAAATAGGACACCATCTCCGGAAACGGATGGGGCCCGCAAGCGGTTCCCAGCACATAATGGGTGTTGTCCATATTGGCCACCCAATCCCGGAACGCCTCGTTGATGGCGTCTTTCAGGATTCGGGAGCCTTCACGAACCGGCACGACCTCGGCGCCCAGCCGCTCCATCCAGAACACATTCGGGCGCTGTCTTTCCACATCCACCTCGCCCATGTAGATCGTGCACTTAAAACCGAATTTCGCCGCCATGGTGGCGGTGGCAACCCCATGCTGCCCTGCGCCTGTTTCTGCGATAACCCTGGTTTTCCCCATGCGCCGCACCAGAAGCCCCTGCCCCATGACATTGTTGGCCTTGTGCGCACCGGTATGATTCAGATCTTCCCGTTTGATATATATCCGGGGGCCGCCGAAATGCCGGGTGAGATTTTCCGCGAACGTAAGCGGAGTCGGCCTGCATGAATAATTGGACATCAGCGCCGCATATTCCTGCCAGAAAGCAGGATCGTTTTTAGCTTTCCGAAAGGTATCCTCCAGTTCATCGAAGGTGGCGACCAGAATTTCCGGAATAAAGGCGCCGCCGAATCCATTATAGTAGCCTCTGTCAATCATCTGTTTTTCTCCTCGGATGGCAATGCCATCACATTTCATCCTGCCCGGACAATAGCGATATCGTCTGGGAAAACACAAAGCGATCCGTCCGGCAGTAAAGTTCGGCGTAAATGGCGTTTTCCGCATTCGAAAAGTGAAGGCAGCGTTTTACCACAAGAATGGGCGTGGCGGTGGATACGTTCAGGTGAAGCGCTGCTGCGCCCTCTGCGTACCCGATGCTGAAATGCTGGGTTCCCCGGACAGGCCGCATAAAGTAGCGCTCATCGACAATTTTAGAAAGCGACTGATTTTCCATATTTACCGCGTCAATACCTGCAAAGATCGTGGCATCCAGATATGTATTCTCCATGAGAACCGGCGTGTCTTCAACACTGACCAGGCGGGACATCGTATAGGCAGACCGGCCTGAAAGCGGATTGTCCGAATCCGGCGCTATGCTGGAAAGCCGTGGCTTTTCGAGAAGATGCGTGTGAATGTCCAGCCCTTTTCTGAGAAATGCCGATGTCGTGCCTGCCAGTGACAACAGATCGACCTCCATCGAATCCGCCCGAACAAAGGTACCTGCCCCGCGCTTTCGAAACAGAAGCCGCCGGCGGACCAGAAAATCAACAGCCTGGCGGGCGGTTGGTCTTCCAATACCATAGGTGGACGCCAGCACATGTTCTGAAGGAATTCGGGAATCAGGTGGATACGCACCGGAACGTATTCCGGCAAGAAGGATATCCGCCAGTTGCCGGTAGAGAGGTATGGGAGATTGTGGATTGAGCATTGCCTGCACGCCTTGCCGCATAGTGACTGTTATGGTTTCAACCCCATGATGGTCTATCATGGGACAAATTGGTAAAGTTGTCAAGACAAATATTGACGACTTCGACAAAAGTTCGCAGGTAAGGCGTACAAACCCGCAAGGAGTGAGGCGTACTTTAGGGATTCTCTCATTTTTATATGAAACGGGCCGACAGCCGGCAGACCGCTGCGCAGTACTGCCGGTCTCAATCTGACCGGTATTTTCAGCGTGTCTTTCTATGCGGGGATATTTTCATGTTTCGGCTCATGCTTGACAAACGATACAAAACCGATAAACAGCACGGCCGAAAGCGCTGCTGTGATGGCGCCGAAATAAAAGGTCGCGGACGGGGACACCTTATCCCATAGCCACCCGGCAATCAGACTTGCCGGCAGTGTGGCAACGCCCACAACCGTATTGAATACACCGAAAGCCGTTGCCTTGTAGTCTGCCGGGATGATGGTGGTGAGAAATGCTTTCTGAATGCCTTCCGTAAGACCCATAAACACCCCGTACAAACTGAACAGAATCCAGATGGCTTCGGGTCTCGATGCTTTTGCAAACCCCCAGTACAGGGCCGCAAACAACATGAATCCCGCCCCGATGATCCTTTTTTTGCCGAACCTGTCTGCGGCTATGCCTGCTGGAATCGCGGACAGTGAATACACCAGATTAAATACCAGATAGACAACGGGTATCATGATCGCTGAAATGCCGATCTGCTGCGCCCTCAGAATCAAAAAGACATCGCTGGAATTGCCGAGTGCAAAGATGCCGGCAATCACGACAAAAAATCGAAAGCGCCTGTCAAAATGTTTCAGTGTCAGTTTCGGCCTGTCTGAACAGGGTGCTGAAGATTTCTTTTTTTCCGTAATGAAAAATATAATCAGCAACACGGCGATGACGCCGGGTATCATGGAAAGCCAGAAGACCATCTTGTAAGTGTTGTTATAAAGCTGGAGCAAGATGAGGGCAATAGCGGGGCCGGCCACCGCCCCCATCGTATCCATGGAACGGTGAAAGCTGAAGGCGCGTGCCAGATAGGCGCTGTCAGTTGATTCCGCGATGATGGCATCCCGCGGCGCGGTGCGGATCCCCTTGCCGAATCTGTCAATAAAACGGGATCCCATCACCTGATGCCATCCCGTGGCAAGAGCGATAATGGGCCTGCTGAGGGTTGAAATACCGTAGCCCGCGGCTGTGAGCCATTTGCGGTTGCCGATCCGGTCGGAAAAATATCCCGAAAAAACCTTCAGAATACTGGCGGTCGATTCGGCAACACCTTCGATAAGACCAATAACTGACTTGTTGACTCCGATCACATTGGCTAAAAAAAGCGGCACCAGAGGATAAATCATCTCGGAGCTGAGATCCATGAAAAAGCTGACCAGTCCGGCAATGGTGACGTTTTTGTTGAATCCGAAAAATTTTTTGTCCTTATTCATTTTCCGTAGCCTTCTTTTCTTCGTTCACATTGATCGAGCTTTCAGGATTGATCGCTTTGTAAAAAGTCCGCATGCAGCGTCCTTCGTCATGGTACGGAAAGAGGTGCGACCGTCAAAAAGCATATTTATCCATAAATTTTTCGACAACCCGCCGCAAATCATCATCCAGGATTTCCAGTGCCTTCTGCTGAATGAACGCCGGAACGCCGCCATAAAACGCCTCGGCAATACCGCCCGTGATACATGCCAGCGTATCGCTGTCGCCTCCCAGGGAAACAGCGTTGCGGATGGCGTCTTCAAAATCTTCCGATTCCAGAAATGCCGTGATGGCCTGAGGAACGGTTCCCTGGCTGGATTCATCGAAGTGATAATCCGGCCGGATTTCATCCAGCGTTCGGGACAGGTCATAAGCAAATGTCGTTTCGACATAATCCCTGATTTCCTGTTTGCTGCTGCCGGTTCTGGCCAGATAGACAGCCGCCGCAGCGGCCTGACCGCCCTTGATGCCTTCAGGATGGTTATGGGTGATAGCCGTAAAGGCTTCGGCTTTTGACAGTACTTCGTCGAGGCTGCCAAAAGCGAAACCGGCCGGGCTGATGCGCATGGCAGCCCCGTTTCCCCAGCTATTATAAGGCGGACTGTCATTAACCCGGGCCCAGGCCCCGAAACTGCCGCCGTATCCGGCATCCGGATAGCGCCGATAATAGGCTCTCATCTTCCCGGCATAATCCTCGCCAGTCAGAATAGCATCCGCCAGTGCGATCGTCAGAACGCTGTCGTCCGTAAAAAAACACCCGGAACCAAAAAGCTGAAAAGTCTTGGTCTTGATCCGCTCCCATTCATATACCGATCCGATAATATCGCCTGCAATGGCTCCGATCATGAAAAAGTCCTCCGGCTGCATATTCTGTTGCATCATTCCATGAATTGCGATTTAATACTGCTACCATATGAACCAGTGAAAAACAATGCGTTAAATGTGAAAGAGGGCGTTATGATTAATTACACAAGAATCACCGTCGAAACATGCGGACATATATGCCTGATGGGTCTTAACCGCCCACAGAAACGAAATGCTTTTGATCTGGAAATGTACGAAGAACTGGCCCGCGCCTATGGTGAGCTGGACAGAAATCCGGAGCTTCGCTGCGGCGTTCTTTTTGCGCACGGCAACCATTTTACGTCAGGACTGGAGCTTGACAAGTGGGCGTCCGTGTTTGCAAGCGGACAGTGGACGATTCCGGAAGGCTGCATCCATCCGCTTGGTACGGATCTGGATGCAAGATGCCGGAAGCCTGTCATCATGGCAATTCGGGGCATATGCTATACCATCGGGTTTGAGCTGCTGCTGGCGCAGGACATTCGTGTGGCATCCACCGATGCACGCATCGCTCTGCTGGAAGTAAAACGCGGCATCTATCCGGTGGGCGGCGGTACGGTGCGGCTTTTTCAGGAAATCGGCTGGGGAAACGCCATGCGGTATCTGCTGACGGGCGATGAAATAACCGGGCCGGAAGCCTATCGAATGGGCCTGGTTCAGGAGCTGACCGAACCGGGAAAGGAACTGGAACGCGCCATAGAGCTTGCGGAAAACATTTCAAAACGTGCACCGCTCGGCGTGATGGCGGCACTCAGATCCGCACGCATCACGGACGTCGATGGGCAAAAGGCCGCTATTGCACGGCTGATACCGGATCTGGCGCCGATCATGAAAAGTCAGGATGCCACAGAAGGCGTTCTGTCGTTTATGGAGCGCCGTGAGGCCAATTTCAGCGGCCGTTGATCAGCATCACCCCTGCTAACCTCATCAAAAAGTCTTTCTTAACCATGCCCCCAAACACCCCCTCCCAACAAACGCCGCCGTCAGCAATTATCCTGGCGGCGGGGATGTCTTCCCGATGCGGTCGGTTCAAGCCGTTGCTGCCTCTGGGAGATGAGACCATTCTGGAACGGGTGATCCGGATTTACCGAAATGCAGGTATTGCGGACATTGTCGTTGTGATGGGGTACCGATCGGAAGACATTATTCCGCTCATCGAACGAATGCATGCCAGAGCTGTTCTGAATCTCCATTATGATCGGGGCATGTTTTCATCGGTGATGACCGGTATAGCGAGTCTATCGGATACCTGCCCCGCTTTTTTCATTCATCCGGTGGATATTCCCATGGTGCGGCCCCAGACGATGATTTGCCTGCAGGAAGCATTCGCTCATGGAGGTGACGGCATTTATTATCCGGTATTTACCGGTGAACGTGGCCATCCGCCTCTGATTTCAGGTAATTACCGGAAAGGTCTGGTTGCATGGAACGGTTCAGATGGTCTTCGCGGATTTCTGAGGCAATATGAGCCGGACGCCCGCGATGTCTCCGTCGCTGACCGGTTCGTCATTCAGGACATCGACAGCTCTGAAGATTATCACCGGGTGCTGGAAAGTCTGGCGCGATACGATATTCCGTCGGAAGACGAATGCCGTATGCTGATGACGGGTGTTCCAGAGAATATCCGCAGACATTGTGATGCGGTGACTGCAGAAGCCGAACATCTCGGAAAAAGCCTGAACGCCGCCGGATGCTGTCTGGATATTTCCCTGATTGTCGCTGCTGCGCGGCTCCACGATATAGCGAGGATGTGCCCCGACCATGCCACTGTCGGGGCACAAATACTGAGGTGTCACGGGTTCGAACGGGTGGCGGACATCGTTGCGCTGCACATGAATTTCTCCGCCGCAGAAGACGCACCGATCACAGAAGCGGAAGTGGTCTATATCGCGGACAAGCAGGTTCAGGCGGATCGCGTAACAGGCGTTGAAGCACGTTTTGAAAGCAAACTGCACCGCCATGCCGCAGAC
>DAIEFO010000002.1 GCA_027325475.1 Desulfobacteraceae bacterium
GGTTTGATCAGCGAAAGGGTGATCTGAAGCCCGCCGGTTCCCCAGCCGCGGGCAATCGGCATTTCCCGCGAACCATACGGCACCTGGTATCCCGGAATGGCGACCGCCTTAAGGATGCCGCGGCGAATTTCCTTTTTGGCGCCCTCATCCATAAACCCAAAGGGGTATCCCGCCACACGTTCTTCATCATGCTCCGATGAACGATCCTGCTGCAGCCATTCATGCATCTGCATGGGCATCCTCCTGAACTTTTCCGGCGCGGGCCAGATCCTGAGCCTTTCTGAGACGATCCAGATCGGAAAGAAAATCCACATAGTGCGGCAGTTTCCAGTGATTGCAGAACCCCATCGCCTCGATGCCGTCAATATGATACAGAACGAATTCCTGGTCTTCGGCGGGACACGAGGGTTTTTCAGTCCGGGTGCAGCGGTCCAGTATCGCCATGGCGATTGCCTTGATCTCGTTCTGACCGAAGCAGAGCCCATAGCCCAGACTGAAGCGCGGCATGCCGTCATTTCCCTGAAAACGGGCCAGAACTTCCGCTTCCGTCACCTTGACCTCACCGGCGACATAAGGTTCTCCGGTTACCGGATGCGGCATTGTAAGCGGCAGATAGCCGATACGCAGTTCGCCCAGGGTCGGGTGGATATTCCCGTAACCGCGCATGCTGGAATAGGCCAGTGTCAGCATCCCGCCGGTTTCGCCCCGGGCAAGCGCCTGCAACCGGGCGCTTCGAGGAGCCGGGAAGATGAGGGAGCGCCGGGTGATGTCAAACACCTCCTCTTCCGGGTGTGACGCCGCAATGGATTCTTCCAGTAACCCTTCCCGGCGGAGAATGGCGATCACCTTTGGAAACGTGGCCGGAATTTCGGCATCGGCAGGAAGGCTGCCGAATATGCGTTCACGAAAGGCATTCCGTCTCGCCGCATCATCTTTCAGCAGGTCAAAATCCAGCAGCCTCAGGGTATAATCACTGGTAGCGCCCAGAATCTGGCCACCGGGGATATCTTTAAACGCGGAGGAAATTCTTCGGACAACCCGCATCTTTTCGGCGCCAACCGGCAATGAGTAGCCAAGCCGCTGCTGGGTAGCCCGAAAGGCGCGCACCATAAAAGAGGCCTCCAACGTGTCACCGGCGGATTGTTTGAGGGCCAGAGCGGCCAGCTCCGGTGCATAGAGCGCTCCTTCCCCCATGACGCGATCCACGGTCAGGTAGAATTGTTCCCTGATCTGGTCCACTCCCAGCACCGGGGAATTTCCCTTGATGCGCTCATAGGCAAAGAGCCGGCAGGCGTTTTCAATAGCTTCGTTTCCACCTTTAACCGCAACATATCCCATTTTCAGTTCACTCCGATCTGCGATGAGCGGGGAATGCAGGCGATGCGCCCGCTCCGGTCAAGAAAAACGGCATCCACGCCAAGGGGAAATTCACGGTTCACTTCCTTTAAAAGACGCCATTCACCCGGATGAATGCCCGTAATCCGAAGTGAGGCCGTACCCTTGACCCCAGGCCCTGTCACAACAATGTCATTTCCGGCATCGCTCAGTTCTTCCACCAGATAGAGGAGGGTAGCGCCGGTATGCGGATATTCGAGGCTGCCCCGCTTGAAATGGATCAGGTTGCCGAAAGTGGCGCCATTACAGGCAACGATGAAATCCGCGTGTTCAAAAGGCACGATCCGGCTGCCGGTATGCCGGCTCAGCGCTGATTCCAGTTCCGCATCGTCAATGACGGCAAGGCTTGCTTCATTGTCCATCAGGCAGCCGAGAAGCTGGACAGCGGCAGATTCAGCTTCGGACACATCCGGCAAAAGATATACTTTTCCGGGGTGGCTCATCCCCTGAAGGATCACCCGGAAAGTCTCATGATCCTGGATCGTTCTATTGGTATTCATGATCAGGCTCCCGACATCAGGTCGAAATTTACTTTTGTGGAAGCAATCAGCGCTGCGCTTTCCGCCAGTCTGCGGTTGAGCGTTACCGCCTCCTGCTTCAGACGCGCCACCAGATTTTCCTGGATTGCAGTGGGCTCAGGACACCGAAGCACCGCATCCGCCGCCGCCCGCGCCAGCGCCTTTCGGGGCGCCTCTCCCATGGCCATGCCAAAGCCTTCACAGCCGCGAAACAAAACGCGAGCCTCTGTCACCAGAACTTCTCCCAGGTGAAAATCGGTTTCAAAGCTGTCTTTCACGGTCAACATCACAAGCCCAGACCGTGGAGGGCAACGAATCGTCAGTTCCACACCGGCAAACAACGCCAGCAAATCTTCCACGTTTTCTTCATCCATGGCATCGATCAAAGCTGTCATATCAGCGCAATTCATTTTGTTTCACTTTCGGTTTTATTCATCATCATATAAAAGCTGTAGCCATGCTTTTCGAAACCCAGCGACTCGTAAAAACGATGGGCAGCGTCCCGATTCCGGTTGCTGGTAAGGGACATCTTGTAGCATCCTTTTTCCCGGCAGAGACTGTTGGCATAACGCATCATCTGATGGCCGATTCCCTGACTGCGTATTCCTTCTTCCACCACAACATCCTCAAGAATCGCTGATGGGGTTCCCATGTGGGCGATGTTGTCCAGAATTAGAAGGGCAAACGTGCCGACAATCCTGCTGTTCAGCAGGGCAATATAAATGTGATAGTCCGGATAGGTTTTCATCCGGGCAAAAATACGGCCGGCCGCCTCTAAACTGAGAACTTTGCCGTCATCCTGCCCGAGCTGGGCATACAGCGTGAGTATGGCGGGCAAATCGGCTTCAGTTGCCTCCCGCAGGGTAATTTCCATGATACGCTCCGGAGTTTAAGCCTTTTGATGGATGTTAGACTTCATGTGGGTGGCGATCATTTCCAGAACAATCGCAAACGCCAGTACAATATAGGTAATCAGCCCGACTTCCTTCAGATCGAAATAATATCCGCCGGCCATGAAGAGATCGAAACCGATTCCGGCAGCACCGGCGGCAGCGCCCATGGCAATGGCGTTGGCGAAGTTGATTTCAAACCGCATGAAAGTCCAGGACAGCAGATATGCAGCGGATGAAGGGATGACCGCCTGAAAGACAATCTGCCACCAGTTGGCGCCGCTGGCCGATAAGGCTTCGATAACGTTTCTGTCCAGTTCTTCAAAGGATTCGGAATAGGCTTTGGTCAGATAGCTGATGGAGTGAAACGTCATGCCGATGACTGCCGCCGCGCTGCCCAGTCCTGCGGCAACCGCAAAAATCAGGACCCATAAAATGGTGGGAATCGCCCGGATAAAAGCGACAAAACTTTTGATACAACAGGTAATCCGCCTTGGCGCCAGATTCTGAGCGCTTAACAGCCCCAGAAACAAGGCGATAACGCCGCCAAACAATGTGGTCAGAAACGCCAGACCCAGGGTGATCAGAACCTCATAAAAAGCGTCCCACAGCCCAAGACGCTGGGTGGAAGGTTCCATAAAGATGATCTTGAAGTTGTGAAGCGTATCCATTGTTGCCTTTGCAATGTCAACCCCCTGATAATCCATGGTGAACAGTGCATAAAGGGTCAATAAAGACAATGTCATCAGGAAAATCCGGATAGTGAAAGACTCCCTGTTCAGAGGCCTTCCGGAGCCAAAGATATCCGGAGAGATCATTTCATCGCTGCACAATTGTCCCCAATTGTTGATTGTTTCTTCGGTTTCCATCACATAATATTCCTTCGAATCATATTGGATGCCGTTTCGATGATGATAATCGTAATGACGATCAGCATCACCACCAGACTCGCCGCATGAAAATTCATGCTCTTGTAATACAGGTCAAAGGAAAACCCGATACCGGTTCCCGTGAGAAACCCCACCAGCGTGGCGTCGCGGATATTCGTATCGATCATGAACAACAGCCAACTGATCATCTGCGGCAGGCTGGAAGGAAGAACCGCTTGAAATATGACATGGAAATAGCCGGCGCCCGTGGCTTCCAGAGCTTCAACCGCATCATGACTCACTTCGTCGATGGTTTCGATGAAAGAACGGGTGAGAAATCCCAGAGAGCCGAAAAACAGGGCCAGATAACCTGTCAACGGGCTCTGGCTGAAAGCCAGCATCAGCACCATGGCCCAGGCTACCAGCGGAATGTTTCGAAACAGCGAAGCGATACCCCTTGCCATCACGCTGAAAAAACGGCTCATCCTCGTTGTCCGGGAACCCGCCAGCGACAGCAGAATGGCGAAAACAGCGGCAATCGTAGTGGAAGCAATAGACATCAGCACCGTTTCCCGCAATTTCAACAAGATATCCGGCAGTTTTGCCATGGATTCGATATCCGGATAAAAATTGGAAATCCCCCAGACAAAGGCCTTGACGATACTGGTAAACCCTTTCAGCACGTCGTACCGGGTAATGATAACCGAACCAACGGTTAGAACCGCCAGTACGGCAAAGAATATCCAGCGGTCATTCCTGCGTTTGACAAAAATATCAGCCTGCTGCATATCTTTCCTCTGAATCCGTCATCAGGTCTTTGGCGGTCGAACCGTAAATATCCGATATCCGTTCGGTTGTCAGTTGATCCGGTGATCCGTCAAGAACCAGTTTCCCTTTGTTGACACCGATAATTCTGTCCGAGTATTTAAGCGCTACATTTACCTGATGCAGATTCACAATGAAGGTGATGCCCATTTCTCTGGAAATACTTCTTAGCAGATCCATAATGATTTTCGATGAATTCGGGTCCAGCGAAGAGATCGGCTCGTCACACAAAATCATTCTGGGATTTTGCACCAACGCCCTGGCGATTCCCACCCGCTGCTTCTGGCCGCCGCTTAACTGGTCGCACCGCTGATATACCTGGTCATGCAAGCCCAGGATATTGATAATGCGGTGCGCCTGCATCTTTTCTTCCTGGCTGTAACGCCCCAGAACCCCGGCCATGGTGGACTTGTACCCCAGCCTGCCGTGAAGCACGTTCTCGATGACGGTCAATCTGTCCACAAGGTTATAATGCTGGAAGATCATGCCTATTTTGGTTCTGAGTTTTCTTAAATCCCGTTTTTTCAGTTGTGAGGTGATGACACCATCGAAGCACACTTCCCCGCTGCTCACCTCGATCATCCGGTTGATACAGCGAAGAAGTGTGGATTTCCCGGAACCGGAAGGCCCTATGATGGAAATGAACTGGCCATCCATGATGGAAAAGCTGATATCAGCAAGCGCCGGCGTTGTACGGTTGTAGTACTTGATGACATTTTTCAATTCCAACAGAGGGTTACTGGTTTCTGGTGTCATATGTTGTTAATACCCCTTATTTAATTCCAAGAACTTTTCTCATCGGGTCATACCAGGCATCGGTAACCTTCAGAAAACGGTGCGGCTGGACAAATACAGCCCCTTTGGCGCTTTTGGGCGCGAATATCTTCGAATCCTTGGTTACATGCTCCGAGGTAAGCGCATGGGTGATGGCGGCGATGGTCTTTTCACTTAAAAATTCGCTGTTAACCTCAACAGGCGTGTTCAGAACGGGTATCGGCTTGATGACAACGTACTGAGCGCCTGCAAGGCTGTTGAACGGGGCATCGGCGTCTTTGCGGATGGTATAAACGGATCCGGCTTCGTTTTCTTTTCCTTGAGTCAACTCCACATACTGCGCCACATCAATATCGTCCACCGCCGATACATCGGATTTTCCGGTCAGCACATTGACCAAAGACAACTGGTGAGAACCCGCAAAAAGCACCTGGCTGAAAAATTTTCCTTCGCCGCCTTGGGCCAGGTCATCTTTGGTAAGGTTTTTCCATTTGTCCTGCTGAGCGAATTGGCCCAGGATCACGGCGGCGGGCATATTGAAGCCGGATGTTGAGCTACTGGAAACAAAGGACATTCTTTTTCCGGCGATGTTGTCAATGCCATAACCGCCAGCGGATTTGTATTGGTCTTCATTGCCTTTCTTGACAAGGAATCGGCTGTAGTAAAGGGCGTCTTTCAGGGTTCCTGAATCACCGCTTTCGACCACCATCGGCAGAATTCTGGGATTGGCGGCATGAGACACCAGATACTCGTTGGGACCGAACCAGCCTATCTGAGCCTCGCCGTTTTCCAGGGCTTTGATGGCGATAATGTAATCGGTAGTCAATTTATTCTCCACTTTTTTACCTGTGGCTTCCGAAATGATTTTGCCGAATTCTTCACGCATTACCTTCTCTTCGTTTCCCGAATTGTTCGGCAGCCAGGCAATGGTGATGGTATCGGGTTCTTTGACAGATGCGGCATGGGCAAGCGGAATGACCGTCGCCGCGCCGCAGATGGTCAGGGCAAGAGCGACAACTGTTCTGAAAAACTGTTTCATTGTTTTCTCTCCTTGGGCTGAATGTGGAAAATGAAATCTGTAAGCTGCAACAAAGTGACATGCTTCAAAACGACACCGGACGCACCCATTTGCTTTTCAATGGATGTCCATGTCATCGTTTACAAAACCGTTTATAATCCGGAATTGTTAGAGGGATATTGCGGAATTGTTAGACTCGTATTAATGACGACTTCGTGAAAAGTCCGCATGCCGCATTGCGCTGCTGACAAGACGGTGAAATATGGCATTAATATTGCTTTCTTGGTCTGTCAAATCTACCTTTTATATGAGCAGTGTCAGCTGGATCGACATGACGTGTTCGGCATATTTCCCTATCAAACAAGGAGTGAAAATGAAACGGATAGCGTTAACCATCAACGGCGCAAAACATGAATTTGTAGTCGGCCCGGAACGGGTGCTGCTGGATTTGCTGCGTGATGACCTCGGACTGACAGGCGCCAAACAGTCCTGCGACCGAAAAGGTCAGTGCGGCGCTTGCATGGTGATTGTGAACGGCAAAACGGTGCTTTCCTGCCTGACAAAGGTCTATACCCTGGAAGAGGCGGAGGTGATTACTGTGGAAGGGCTGGGTACTCCGGAAAATCCTCACCTCATTCAGCAAGCATTCGTTCTGGCGGGCGCCATTCAGTGCGGATACTGCACTCCCGGCATGATCATGGCGGCCAAGACGCTGCTGGACGCCTGTCCGGATCCTTCTGTCGAAGACATCAAAAAAGGATTGTCACGGAACCTGTGCCGATGCACCGGTTATAAAAAAATAATCGAAGCCGTCCAGTTGGCTGGCAGGTTCATCCGCGGCGAAATCACTCCGGATGCCGTATGTCCGACTTCCGACGACAAGTCCATGGGCGTTTGTCATCCCCGGCCATCGGCCTTGGCCAAAGCTTGCGGTACGGCGCATTTCACCGCCGATATCCGACTGAAAAACGCTCTGGAGCTGGCGGTTCTCAGGAGTCATCTTCCCCATGCCCGCATTGTTTCCATCGACGCCACTGAAGCGCTTGCCATGCCCGGGGTTGCCGGCGTTGTGACCGCGGCTGACGTCAAAGGTTCCAATATCCTGAAATATATCGTGGCGGACCGGCCGGTGCTGTGCAAAGACAAGGTCCGCTACATCGGGGATCCGATTTTGATAGTGGGGGCTGAAACAAAAGCGCAGGCGGAGGCGGCGATTTCGGTTGTCCGGGTTGAACTGGAACCTTTGCCGGTCATGAGCTGTCCGGAAGATTCCCTTGGACCCGACGCTGTCAGTGTTCATGACGAGCTTCCCAATCTCTGCTTTCAGCAGCCCCAGATCAAGGGAGATGCCGAAACAGCCCTTAAAAATTCCGACGCTGTCATCGAAGCACAATTCAAAACGCAGATCAATCACCAGGCTCCCCTGGAGCCTGAAGCAGCAGTAGCTTACTGGGAAGATCCTGGGGAAGGCGAAGATCCAACGCTGGTGATCGTCAGCCGCAGTATCAACATCCATCTGCACCTTGCAATGCTTCAGGCCGCCCTCGGCTGGGAAAATATGCGTTACCGGGAGGCCTATTCCGGGGGGCAGTTCGGTATCCGGATCGATGTGATTTCGGAAGGAATTGCGGGCGCCGCCGCCATCCATTTCAAACGGGCTGTGCGCTACATTCCGAGTATCGCCGAAAGTATGCTGATGAGTTCCAAGCGTCATTCCTTCAAGATGCACGTCAGGATGGGCGCGGACAGCCACGGAAAGCTGACGGCTTACTGTAACGATATCCTGATTGACAAAGGGGCCTATTATTCCATTGGTCATGTGGTGCTGCACAGGTCTCTGCTCATGCTCTCAGGTTCTTACCATATTCCCAATATCCAGGCGATGGGAAGGCTTGTTTACACCAACAACCCCTGGGGCAGTGCAGCCAGGGGTGCCGGTCCTCCTCAGACCAATTTTGCCCTCGAATGCGCTATGGATATGCTGGCGGATAAGATCGGCATGGATCCGTTTGAATTTCGTCTGCTGAATTCGCTTCAACCTGGTCAGAGTAAATCCACGGGGCGAGTGGTCGATATGTGGTGTTTCCCTGAACTCATGGAAGCCATGCGACCCCATTACGAGAGAGCGGTCAGAGAAGCCAAAGCGATGTCCTCCGGCCGAATCCGGCGAGGGGTTGGCATAGGCGCCGGGGCTTTCGGCATAGGCGGGCCGGGCGATGTTTCGGTGGCTGCGGTCGAACTGGATGCGGACGGCGGCGTCAGTGTCTATGCCGCTGCCGCCGACCCGGGCGAAGGCAATGATTCCATGCTGAGCCAGTTAACGGCCGCCTTTATGAATATCCCTCTGCGTAAGGTGCGGCTCCACACCCGGGATACGAATAACACCGCAGCCAGCGGCCCGGCTGCCGGCAGTCGCATCACATATATGATCGGCGGGGCGCTGATCAACGCACTGGAACAATTGAAAGCCGCCATGCAGGAAACCGGAGCCAGAACTTCCGTTGAGCTGGAAACTGCCGGTAAATCTAAACGTTACCTGGGACGGAAGAAAAATGAAGACGCCGGCCCCCTGGATCCGCAGACAGGGCAGGGGCCGTCCTTTGAATCCCAGGTGCATGCCGTACAGATGGTCGAGCTGGAAGTGGACACCGAAACCGGCCAGGTTGTTATTCGCAAAATGACAACCGCCGTGGATGCCGGGCGGGTCATCAATCCGCAGAACCTGACCGGCCAGCTTGAAGGCGGTATGGATATGGGCGTCGGATTTGCGCTCCGGGAAGAATATGTGGCCGGAAAGACCAGAGACTGGGTCAGCTTTAAATTCCCGACGATCCGGACAAGTTTTGAGATGGAAACCCTGATCCGTGAAACGCCAAGACCTAAAGGCCCTCTGGGCGCCACCGGCATCGGTGAGATGTGTATGGTCCCCACAGCTCCGGCCGTTATCAACGCCATCAGGAACGCCGCTGGTATCTGGATATGCGATCAGCCGGCCACGCGGGAAAAAATCAAGGCCGCCCTGAATCCAGAGAAATGAACCATGGATGTGCACCCAACCGGCAATTCGCCCCAGAACCCCGGCCCATGGGTGCGCATCATCGACGGGCGGAAAATCCTGTTTGACCGGGATGGATATCTGAATGATTTCGATGACTGGTCGGAATCCGTTTTTGAAATTCTGGCCAACGAACTGGGGCTGATTCAAATAACGGCCCCACACCGGCAGGTCATTCGGTTTCTACGGGAATTTTACGCCTATCACGGACGAGCCCCGCTGAACCGTCAGCTCCGGGAGGGAACCGGCCTGACGGTGATGGAGATCGAAAAACTGTTTCCGGGCGGGCTGAAAGAAGGCGCCCGCCGGCTTGCCGGTCTTCCCAACCCCAAAACCTGCAACTGAACAGAGGGGCAATCTCATGGAACCTTCTCCACTCATTTATATGGACAACGCCGCCACTTCCTACCCCAAGCCCGCCGATTGTCTGAATCGCGCACTTCTCCGATATCTGAAGCTCGGGGCGTCTCCCGGTCGGGGGGGATACGATCTGGCTCAGGAAGCCGAAGAGGCTGTATCTGAAATTCGAAACCGCTTGCGGCACTTCTTCGGCGCTGCTCCGGACTGGCCGCTTTGCTTCGCTGCGAACGCCACCGATGCGCTCAACACCTTGATTCAGGGGATGACCGAACCCGGCGATCATGTGGTCAGCACCCGCCTGGAGCACAACTCCGTGTTGAGGCCACTGAACCACCTGCGTGAAAATGGCCGGATCACATTCGATCTTGCCCGGTTCGATACCGATGGATTCGTGGATCCAAGTGAAATTAGAGCGCTTATCCAATCCAAAACCCGCCTGGTAATTCTCAACCACGCGTCCAATGTCCTGGGTACGGTTCAGCCGGTTGCCGCCATTGGTCGAATCTGCCGTGATGCGGGTATTTCTCTGGTGATAGATGTTTCACAGAGTGCCGGGGTCATTCCTGTCGCTATGAAGGACTGGGGGGTTTCCGCCCTGGCTTTCACGGGTCACAAATCTTTGATGGGGCCCTCCGGCATCGGTGGTCTTGTCATCCGTCCAGACATTGCAATCCGTCCAATTCGCTTCGGCGGTACGGGTATCGATTCTGCCAATCCCTTTCATACAAAAGAGTTTCCATACCGGCTTGAAGCCGGCACACTGAATCTTCTGGGAATCCTGGGGCTGGGTGAGTCTCTGTCTTTTCTGGAAGAACAGGAAGCCGGTGGATTCCGCGCCCTGGAAATGGCGCTGACCCGGCAGCTCATAGACGGATTTTCCGAAATTGACGGCGTCACCCTGTATGCCGCCAGAAGCCTTGAAAATCATATTCCGCTGTTAAGCTGCAACGTGAATGGAATTGCAGCATCGGATGCCGCAGCCGTTCTGGACGGCGACTTCAATATTGCCGTGCGCGCCGGCCTGCACTGTGCTCCTCTGGTGCACGAAAGTCTCGGCACAGCCTCCGGGGGCGCTATCCGTTTCAGCCTCGGTGTATTCAATCAACTGTCGGACATCGAAGCCGCTGTCCATGCCATGTCGATCATCGCCGGAAGCGCTTGATCCGGTCGGTTTCTCTATGAACAGCATCTGAACGAATTTATCATATGGTATGCAACTTGCTTTAAATATTAGGAAATGCGCATTCCGCCGCACCCAATTTCAAAAGCTGAGGAGGCACCATGAACCATCCCCCACCCGAACGTCCCAATGTGCAGTCCCAAGGGGCATACATCATCCACAAGGCCCAAAGCGTCAAACTCAATCCCAGCACCCTGTACGAGGCGGTGATTGATTTGTCCGCCGAAGGGCTGCTGACGGCCAACTGCATTAATATGGCCGCCGGTATCCTGCTGGACGATCTGGGGCTTCCGACGTATTTTTTCGAAAACATCCAGAAGGAATCTCTGAAGCATATTCTGGCCTCCATCGCCACCAACCTGACGGTTGATGACAGCGGACAGGTTGTTCTGGTGGGCCGGGTGGCACACATCGATTTCAGCCTGGAGCAAGGCGGCAGCAATGTGCAGCGGGTACGTATCGCCACACAGGAAACCCGGGACAGCATGGAAAAAATTCTGGAGAATATGCTCCCCGGTCACCGGCGGGAATATTATTACAGCTTCAAAAGTCAGTACTATACTTACATCATCCGACCGGAAACAGTGCAGGATTTTCCCCGGAACGCTTTCAGGGATTCGCGGTTTCTGTTTGCCTTAGCCGGTGACTATGCGATCACACCGGAGGCCACGCGAAGGCGGTATGAAAACTTCCTGAAATCTTATGAAAAAAATGTCAGCCCTCTGATTGAAGTGTTCAATCTGTCCGATACCGAAGAAACGCGTCTGATGTTCAACAGCGATTTTGCATCTCCGCAACTGCCCGTTCTCCGGAAATTGATTGCGGATCACGATCTGGTGCTCAGCCGCGCTTATTGGGAACCTTACTGCGGCAAATCTTCCTGCGCTTCCTCCATCTGTTCCCTGTACATCCTGGGAGAGCTTTCCAGAAAGAAAGAGTCGGCGTTATTACGCGATTTATGCGCTTTTCTGGCCTTCAACATCAACCGGATCACGGACAGTTATGTTCGAGGAGATCTGAGCTTCCAGGAAATGCTGTTTGCCGGTAACGCCGTGGATTTTACCCATATGTTCATTTTCAAGGAACGTGATAACGCCACAGACCGTGAAATTCTGAACAGCCTGACCGGAAAGGATCACCGGGAAGCGTTTGCCGCCCGGATTCATGGTTCCAACAAGTCCGCCTACGTTCATAAAGAAATTCTGGAAGCGGCCATGGAAAATCCGGATATAGTGAGATCCCTTTACGATCTCTTCGAACAAAGGTTTAATCCGGATATGAAAAATCGGATTTCATCCGCCGAGCTTGAGAAAAAATTTCAGAAATTCGACAAGACGCTCTCCCACCGGTTCATGGACAACTGGCTCTATGCCGATATTTTCCGCTTTATGTTCAAGCTGATGTCCCGCCTGTTGAAAACCAATTTCTACAAAACCGAAAAACGATCTTTCGCTTTTCGCTTCGACAATGCGGTGCTGGATCCGCTAGTGTTCGAGCAGTTCGTTTACGGTGTTTTTTTTGTCAATGGCCACTATTCTTGCGGTACTCATCTGCGGGCTGCGGACATCGCCCGGGGAGGGCTGCGGCTTATCCGGGTGTCCGCCGCCAATCACGCTACTGAACTGGACAATGCTCTTCTTCTGAATTATGCGCTCGGCCCCAAAGCCCAGAGGCTGAAACACAAGGATATCTGTGAAAGCGGCTCCAAGGGGGTGGTTGTGCCGCATGCCATTTACGCCGCTCAGGGAATGGACGCTCTCTTTGATTACACGGAAGGCGTCATGGATCTGGTGATGGGCGATGAGCGTATCATCGACGATTACGGTCTGCCTGAGATGATTTTTTTCGGGCCGGACGAAGGCACCGCGCCTTTGATGGATGCGGTAGCAGTGCGGTGCCGGGACCGCGGTTACCGGTACTGGCGTACGATCGCCACCGGAAAGAGCACCGGCATTCCCCATGACACGTACGGAATTCTGAAAACAGGTGAAATTTTTGGGTTGATCGGCAATATCGCCGATGGCGTCGATCTTCAAATCGAAGGGGTCAGCGTTGCCGCCACTGCCGATATGGATATTCTTTATAACCGGATCGGCAATCAGATCGTTTCCAGCGGCATGACCACCACCGGTATTATGGGATCCTTTCGGACACTGATTTCTCATTACGGGTTCAAGGAGCAAGAACTCAATCTGATGATGACCGGCGGTCCGGATGGGGATTTAGGCGCCAATCAGATACAGTGCTACCACGGCAAAATCTGCCTGCTCATTGACGGCGGCGCCATCCTTTTTGATCCCGATGGTCTGGACCGGGAAGCTCTGATGAAAATCGCTTTCATGCGGCATACTTCTCCCCGGGCTGATTCCCGGTCGTTCCCGGAGAATAAGCTGAGCGCCCGCGGGTTCAAGGTGATGGTTGACGCCAGAAACGTGCGTCTGCCGGATGGTACCCTTGTTGAAGACGGCGCCTTGTTTCACCGTGACTTTTTGTCCAATCCGGAAAATCGTCGATTCATTCAGGATGCCGACATACGGGCGTTTATTCCCTGCGGCGGCTTCAAAGACACGATCAACCGGAACAATGTCAGGGCTTTTCTAAACCTGTTTCAGGAAATCAGGTTCATCGTCGAAGGCGCCAATGTCTTTTTTGATGACGCCGCACGCCGGGCCATTGCGGCTACTTCCATTAAACACATCAAGGATACCACCGCCAACAAGGGCGGTGTTTTTTCAAGCTCTGTGGCCGAGGTACTGACCGCATTTCTGTTGCAGGAAGACTATGAAACAGCCCTGCTGGATGATATCGGAACGCGGTGGGCGCTCATCCGCGATATCCTGACGCTGGTGGATCGGTATGCCCGGGCCGAAACTCAAATGCTGCTCCGGATTCATGAAACCAATCCGTCTGTTCCCCTTTTCGAGCTTTCAGAGATAACCAGTGAACAGATTTTCGCGCTCCAGCAGATTTGCGATCAACACCTGGATATTATCCTGTCCGATGAAGAGCGGGTGTGGGCTGTTATGGAGCAGTACATCCCGACGATTCTCATCCAGCGGCTGGGGCGCGCCTCCATTCTCAATACGTTTCAGGCAGAAGACCTCAAACCCTATAGAAATGCCATTCTTACCAAGAAACTGGCTTCACTGGCGTTTTATACCTTCGGCGTTGAATGGCAGGCGTTGATGAACCGGGTGGTCGCCGATTTCAATGACGGATTTCAGTTTATCTGTGAAACCATCTCGCCCGCACCCTGATTCGGTGATTCCAATACAAAAAGGCTGAAAGAACGCTGCTTACACGCATTCTTTCAGCCTTTCTTTTTTCAGTCTCCAGAGGGTTCGCTTTTCAGTTATTTTTTTAACTCACTCAGCGCTTCTTCAAAAATACCCAGTCCTTTCTCGAGTTGCTCATCGGTAATAACCAGCGGCATCAGTGTCCGGATGACATTGCTCTTGTGACCGCAGGAAAGCAGCACGAGCCCTTTTTCATAGCAGGATGCCAGGAGTTTTTTTGTCTCTTCTGTAGCCGGGGCTTTGGTGTGACGATCTTTGACCAGTTCCAGAGCGATCATGGGCCCCTTGCCGCGGACATCCCCGATGATTTCGTATTTGTTTTTCATGTCCTGAAATCTTTTCCAGAGCTTTTCTCCCAGAATTTCAGCTTTCTGCAGCAGATTGTCTTCAAACAGCACATCCAGCACCGCAAGACCCGCCCGGCAGGCGATCGGATTACCTGCGTAGGTGCCGCCCAGACCGCCGACATGAGGTTTATCCATCATTTCTTTTCTGCCAATGACCGCACTCAGGGGAAGCCCGCCGCCGAGGCTTTTGGCCATTGTGATGATATCTGGAGCAATGCCCCAGTGATCGATGGCGAACATCTTGCCGGTGCGACCGGCGCCCGTCTGTACTTCATCGATGATCAGAGCGATGCCATATTTCTGGCAGATTTGTTGAAGCTTTGGAAAATATTCGGGTGGCGGTGTGATGAATCCACCTTCACCCTGGATGGGTTCGGCGATTATGGCGGCAGTGGATTCCGCAGCTACATGTCCTGCAAAAAAATCCTCCAGATAATCCGCGCAGGCCGTTTTGCAGGACGGATAATTCAGACCGAAGGGGCACCGATAGCAGTAGGCGAAGGGAGCGCGGTAAATTTCGGGGGCAAAGGGGCCGAAACCGAATTTATAGGGTTTGACCTTGCTTGTAAGGCTCATTGTCAACTGGGTGCGGCCATGAAAGGCGTTTTCGAAGCAGATGACAGCCGGACGGCCTGTGGCGTACCGGGCGACCTTCACGGCATTTTCCACTGCCTCAGCGCCACTGTTGGCAAACATCGTCATTTTCGGAAAATCTCCTGGGGCCAGGCTATTCAGCTTTTCCGCCAGTCTGACGTAAGGTTCGTACATGGCCACATGAAAGCAGGTGTGAATGTATTTATCCACCTGGTCTTTAATGGCCGCCACCACCCGGGGATGGCAGTGACCGACGTTGTTGACGCCGATTCCACCGGCAAAATCGATAAGTTCGCGGCCATCCATATCGATCATCACTGCGCCCCTGGCTTCCCGGATAAACGCGGAGGTGACGTGAAACGGTCCCTGGGGAATATGTTGTTTTCTTAGATTCAGAAGTTCCTGTTTCGAGGTATCCATTGATTTCTCCTTTCTACATGTGCGTTCCTGTCCGCATATTCAATCAAGCGGCAATTTGCGTTTATGAAGTCGTCGATTTTTCACTTTTGACGGTTTCGTAAAAAGCCGGTTTTCGGCTGTTTTTCTCTTGTAACATGTTTAATTTACAGTATCTAAATTTCAAAATTTGACTTTTTACGAGAGCGCCGTTTTTACTTCATCTTCTTACGCAGGTTACGCAAGGAATATACCAGTTTGTCATTTGCCGGGCTCAGGTTGCTGAATATAAGACAATCCTCCGATCAGCCTGTTTTCTGTTCGTTTGGCCCGGATTCCTTCTCGAAATTGCGACTTCAGCCATCTCCGACCATGAAAAATGAACTCTTTATCATAACAGGTAACGCTCATTGCCGTTTGGGGGTCTGGAAGAATCCAATGCAGGGGCTGGCTCAAGCCAAGTTGAATGTCCGCAAGCTGCATTATGCGCCTCTGGATATTATATGAAGCCTTCAAGATTTCGTACAGAGAGCATAAGAATGTAAAGTTGCATATATTATGCAGATGTGCATAATAAGAACACATCTCAGAGGGTTTTGAAAAAGTTCGCAGGCAAGATGGATGTCCTCGTAAAAAGTCGATTTGGGGACGGCTTTGTAAAAAGTTCGCAGGCAAGGCGCGCAAATCCTGAGGGATGAAGCGTACTTTTGGATACGCTGCAATGACGAAGGATGCGGCGCAACGCAGCATCCGGACTTTTTACAAAGCCGTCAATTTTAAGATGCTGGAAAATCAGGACGTTGTTTTCAAAAATGGAGAAATCACCAATGCAGAACGAATCTCTGCCCATATCATTCTTATCACCCGCCGAGGCGTGGATATATATGTCTGTCCTGTCAAACATTCGGGAAGCGGTTGTTGCGGTTCTTCCGACCGGGGTGATCGGTTACGTCAACCCTGCGGCGTCCGCCGCTTTCGGGCTGACGCTTGGTATCCAATTTGAATCAAAGTTTCCTGAACTGAAACAACCGCTGATGCGTGTCCTCAAGAGTCGCCAGGATTGCCTGAATGTTAATATCACCATTGATCGGTGCGAATATCAGGTCAATCTCTATGCGCTCCGTGAACAGGACCAACCGATCTGGGCGGTGTGCATTTTGGAAAATCATACCGAAATGAACCGGACAATTCAACAAATGCTGTCATTTCAAGAACTTTCTCGTGAGCTTGACACAATCATCGACGCCGCTTATGACGGACTGTGGATTTGCGACGCCAATGCCACAGTTCTTCGGATCAACGCCGCTTCCGAGCGTCTGAACAATCTTCGGGCATCCGAAGTGGTCGGCCGCAATATGTCGGATTTAATTGCCGAGGGGTTTATCAACCGGTCTGCGACGCTGGAAGTGATCAAAACCGGTAAAACAGCCACACTGCTTCAAAACACGGGCACAGGCCGCAAACTCATGATTACGGGCAATCCCATTTTCGATGAAACCGGTCAATTGGTGCGCGTTGTCGTGAATGAACGGGACATCACGGAAATTGACGCCCTGCACGAAGCGTTACAGCATCAGGAGGCCATCAAGAATCAGTATCGGAATCACATGCTTGAAATGCAGCTTGCGGAAATGGAGTCCCGCCGGATTATCGCCCGGAGTCCCTGTATGACCAAACTTCTTCAGCAGGCTATCAAGGTCAGCAAGGTGGATTCAACGGCCATCATCCTGGGAGAGTCTGGAGCCGGCAAGGAATTGGTCGCCGATCTCATCCATAAGCACTCGAAAAGGGCAACCCAGCCCATGATCAAGATCAACTGCGGCGCCATCCCTGAATCGCTGGTCGAGTCCGAACTCTTTGGTTATGAAAAAGGCGCCTTCACCGGTGCTCAAAAACAGGGAAAACCTGGATATCTGGAACTGGCCCAGGACGGCATGCTGTTCCTGGACGAGGTTGCGGAGCTTCCTCTGGCTTCGCAGGTCAAGCTTCTTCGGTTTCTGGAAGACGGCATGGTCTGCCGTGTCGGTGGTGTGAAGAGCTACAAGCTCAACGTCCGCATCCTGACTGCCACCAACCGGGACCTCAAAGAAATGGTGCGAACCGGTGCTTTCCGAAAAGATCTGTTTTATCGGCTGCACGTCATTCCTCTCCATGTACCGCCCTTGAGAGAGCGAACCGAGTGTATTCTGCCGCTGCTCCATCACTACCTTCATTATTTCACCGATAAAATCGGTAAAACCGGATTTATTCGCCTTTCCAAACCGGTTACGGACATCCTTCTTTCGTATCCTTATCCCGGAAATGTCCGTGAGCTGATCAATATCTGTGAACGAGCGGTTGTCATGTGTGACGGCGAGTGGATATCTCTGGACGATCTGCCTCGGGACGTAACCGATGCCGCCAATTCCAAGGAAATCTTCGATATGGTGAATTTATCCTGTTGCTCCCTCAAGGAACTCATGGAAAACTTCGAACGTTCCGTGCTGGTCAAAGCCACCGCTCAGTACGCCACCCAGAAAAAGATCGCCGCAGCCCTGGGGGTCAATCAGGCCACCATCGCACGGAAATTGAAACGATACGCCGTCCCCTTGAACGCATTCAGAGAGTTTGCTGCGCACTGATATATGCAATATTGCATATATCAGGTCATAATGTTGCAAATTACCAGACTGCGGCGGTAATATGCCATTTAGAGATTGGATGGGATCCCGTTGCTGCAAGGAACATTCTGTTCTTATCCCTTAAAAATATATATTTTGTTCATTATTATCGCCTGCCTATAAATTACATTTTTGTTATTAATTGTTCGATCGGTCCACCCTTTCATTTTTTTTACAAATCACTTCAATAACAGGTTGATATTAAATTATGTTTTAATATCAACCTGTTATTTCTTGCATGGCGGATTTGGCGACGGAAAAATTCTTGGAAAGAAGTGGCATGTAACTTGCTGAACTTGTTTACAGCACGCTGTCAACGGTTGAACGGTTATTTATTCATTCATTTCAAGGAGGCAACATGAAGGGACGAACCAGGTTAATGGCTTTACTGTTGGTTTTGGTGATGTCTGTTCCGGTATGGGCGGATCAGGCGAGAGACTACTTCAAGGTCGGCGTTATTACCTCACTTTCTGGCAGTCTGGCTACCGGCGGCAATGTCACCAAACGCGGCTACGATTTATGGGCGAATGCCGTGAACAAGGCAGGCGGCATTGAGATCAAAGGCAAAAAATATCCGGTGAAACTTTATTATGTGGATGATCAGTCCGAACCCGCCCAAGGTGCTTCCGCCGCCGAGCGGTTGGCCACTCAGGAAAAAGTCGATTTCGTCCTGGGGCCCTATGCATCCGGTCTTACCCTTGCAGCCGCACCTGTCCTAGAAAAATATAAAATCCCAATGATTACGGGATCTGCAGAATCTCCGTTAATCTGGAAGGAAAAATTTCATTACACCTTCGGCACCATTCCTCCTGTGAATTATACCGGTTCAGCGCCTATTGACACTCTGGCCAAGCTTGACCCTAAACCCAAAACAGCTCTGATCCTGGGCTCCAACGATGCATTTTCCAAAGCGACAGCCGAAGCTTTCCAGGATGCTGCCATCAAAGCCGGCATCAAGATTCTGAAATTTAACATAGTTCCCTCCGGGCAGGATTTGATTCCCTATCTTTCCGCCGCAAAGGCCATGCAGCCGGATATAATTGCTTTCGGAGGTCATGATGAGGAACTGATCAACTTTGTCAAGGCTCTCAATCAGATCAACTACACGCCCAAGGCTTTGCTGATGCACTACGGTGTTACTGAACCGGCTTTCATTGAAGCGCTGGGAAAAAGTGCAAATCAGGTTTTTGGCGCCTCCGTATGGACAGATTCCATTCATACCAAGGGCGAAGTCCTGTGGCCTGACGCCAAATCGTACGCTGAAGCCGCCATGAAGGCCTACAATGTACCGGCCGATTACACGCAGGCAGGTTCTTCCGCTGCCGGCATTGCTTTTCAAGAAGCTCTGATCAAAATCAACGCCGTTCCCCCGCTGGACGAAAAAAAGCGGGATGAATTGGTTACCGCTCTTGAAAATCTGAAAGTTCAGACTTTTTATGGTCAGATCGCCTTCGCCACCTCAGGCCAGTTCTTTCACGCCAATGTGGGCCTGACACCGCTCACCATCCAGATTCAGGACGGCAAGGTTGTTGTCGTAGGGCCGCCCAATCTGGCAGAGAGCAAGCCGATATATCCTATGAAAGCCAATAAATAGATATTTCATGCCAACATCTGTCATGAATGTGTTCATCCCCTGAATAATTCAGGAACGAATCGATCAATCAGGGGAAACTCAAAATCGATGCCCTTGGAAAAAGTCGAATTTCAGACGGCTTTGTAAAATATTCACCGGCAGAGCGCACAAATCCATAAGGAGTTAGGCGTACTTTTGAGTGTGCCGCAACGACAAAGGGTGCTGTGCTGAAGCGGCTACGGACTTTTTACAAAGTCGTCAGGATTTTTCTTTTGACGATGAGGGACGCGGGGGACGGTCAACCAGACGATCCCCCCGGAATTTCGCAGGATCAATCGGAGCATACACCATGGAACTACTACCTCAGGCCCTGATAGACGGCCTGCTGATCGGCGGTATTTACATCACGATCGCGATCGGATTTTCCCTGGCCTACGGCGTCATGCACATCATCGATTTCGCCGTCGGCGAATGGATCATGCTGGGGGCTTTTCTCGGATATTACCTCAACCTGTGGTCAGCTCTGGATCCGTTTATCCTCCTGCCGGCGGTATTTCTGGCTTTCTTTCTCATTGGATATTTGATCCAGCCTCTGGTTTATCGGGTCATCAGCGGAAAAAAAGGCAATCCCGTCCTCATGGGGCTGGTATTCACCTTCGGACTGGGTTTGATGTTTCGAGGCTCCGCCCTGACAGGTTTCGGTTTTTATTCTCACTCCATTCCATCAGCGATTTCGCAAAATTCCTTTTTTCTGGAAATGGGTGGTATGTTCATCACCATCCCATATGTACGTCTGGCCGGTCTCCTGTACGCCCTGGCCGTCACGATGGTGCTGCACTTCGTCCTGAAAAAAACCAATTTCGGCCGGGCAGTCAGAGCCCTGTCACAGCACCGTGAAGCCTCCGGTCTGATGGGGATCAACGCCAAACGGATCAGTTCTTACGTTTATGGTATTTATGTGGGAATCAGCGCCATGACCGGCGTCATCATTGGAAGCATTTTCACCATCAATGCCCAGATGGGCGGAGAATATTCCATTCTGGCGTTTTTTATTGTAGTGCTGGCGGGCATGGGATATCTGCCCGGCGTCCCATGGGCCTCGTTTCTTCTTGGGCTGGTGCAGTCATTTTTTCTTATCTATCTGAATCCCAGTTACACTCTGATGGCTGTTTTCGGCATTCTGTTCACCATTTTGTTAATTTCCCCCAAAGGGCTGTTTGGAAGAGGCGTATGAGCCGAAAGTATCTTTTATTGATTCTGTTCTGCGGTATTTTACTGGCGGTGCCTTCCATAGTCCGCGACACGTTCTATCTGCGGATCGTCACGGAAGCCTTCATGTGGATCGGTCTGGCCATTTCCTGGGATGTTCTGGCAGGATACACCGGCTATCTGAATTTCGGACATGGCATATTTTTCGGAGTCGGGGCATATACCACCTCCATCCTCATGAATCTATGCGGCTGGTCGTTTTTCATGACGCTTCCTGTCTCGGCTCTGGTGGCTGCCGTTGTGGCCGTGATTGCCGGAATTCCGACCCTTCGACTGAAGGGCGCCTATTTCGCCATTGCTACCTGGGCACTGGCCAGAGCCATCCAGCAGATGGTGCTGGTCGCCAGCTTCACTGGCGGACCCGATGGCATGCGGTTGCCCCCGTTTCTGCATCCGGGCTTCTTCTATTATACTATGCTGATCGTGGTAGGCGGTGTTTTCGCTCTCAACTGGTTCCTGCTGGAAAAAGCGCCGTTCGGACTGAAAGTCAAGGCAATCCGCGAAGACGATCAGAGCGCTATGTCTCTGGGACTAAATCCGACAAAAATCAAGCTCCAGGCATTTCTTCTTTCCGCTGTGCCCGCCGGAATCCTGGGCGCCATTTATGCCTACTGGATCACGTATATCGATCCTGCATCCGTTCTCGGCGATATGGTGACGGATCAGGCTGTGGTTATGGCGGTATTCGGGGGACTTGGCACCCTGATAGGCCCGGCCATCGGCGCTGTCATTATCTTTTTATTCAAGACATATTTCTGGGCATATCTGTCCGATTATCAGGTTCTCTACCTGATAATTCTAGGGGGGGTGATTGCAGCCAGCGTTGTTTTCCTGCCCAATGGTCTGTGGGGAACGATCACAAGTTACCGGCAATCCGACAAGGCTCTGAAGCACGAACCGGTTTCTTCCCGCTCAGACGATAAAGGAGACCCTCATGTCTGAACCTTTTCTTCAAGTCAATGCCGTCACCAAAACATTTGGGGGATTGCACGCGGTTTTTCAAGTATCTTTTCAGATGAACGCCGGTGAAATCATTGGGCTTATCGGCCCGAACGGCGCTGGAAAAACCACGCTCTTTAATGTGATCAGCGGTTTTTATGCGCCTAATAGTGGCAAAATCCTTTTTAAAAATCTGGATATCAGCGGCAAACCGCCTTATAAACTCGCCAGACTCGGTATCGGCCGCACCTTTCAGGTCGTAAAACCTTTCGCGGGTCTTACGGTTCTGGAAAACGTCGTTATCGCCTCATTTGTCAAATATCCTCAACGCCGCAAGGCGGAAAAACATGCCTGGCAGATTCTGGAAATGACGGGTCTGGTGGATCGGGCCAATGTCCAGGCATCCAGTCTGACCCTGGCCGGTCGAAAGCGTCTTGAGGTCAGCAAGGCTCTGGCCTTGGAGCCGACGCTGCTGCTTCTTGACGAAGTGGTGGCAGGCTTGAATCCGACAGAAGCGGATCGCACCATCGAGCTTATTCTGTCTCTACGCAGCCAGGGTATCACCATTCTGATTGTCGAGCACATTATGCGGGTTATTATGAACATCAGCGACCGCGTCGTGGTACTCAACTTCGGGCAGAAAATCGCGGAAGGCAGTCCCCGGGATGTGGCCAAAAATCCCGAGGTCATTCAAGCATATCTGGGAGAGGCGCCACAATGAACATTCTGAACATCAAGGACATTTCCGTGTGTTATGGCGATATCCAGGTTCTATGGGATATCTCCCTTTCTGTCACCTCAGGGCAGATCGTAGCGCTTCTTGGAACAAACGGCGCTGGAAAAACCACAACCCTGAAAACGATATGCGGTTTGCTGCCGAGCGTTTCCGGCCAGATAGATTTTGAAGGAAAGGCCATCAGCGGCTTTCCTGTTCACGATATCACCAATCTTGGAATCACTCTGGTTCCCGAAGGTCGTCAGCTTTTCCCCAAAATGAATGTCGAAGAAAATCTGCTGATCGGCTCTTATCTGCGCCGGACTCATGAACACCGGGCCAGAAATCTGAAAACGGTCTATGAACTTTTTCCCCGGCTTGCCGAACGAAAAAATCAGACTGCGGAAACCCTGTCCGGCGGCGAACAGCAGATGGTGGCTATCGGTCGGGCGTTGATGCAGAACCCGAAGCTCATCATGTTCGATGAACCCAGCCTGGGACTTTCCCCAATACTGGTTCAGGAAGTGTTTCGAGTCATCCAGGAATTGCACGGTCAGGGACTGACAATTTTTCTGGTCGAGCAGAATGTTCACCAGACACTTAAAATTGCCGATTACTGTTATGTTCTGGAAAACGGGCGCGTGGTGAAGGAAGGTGCGGGAAAGGATATGGAACAGGATACCGCTATCCGGGAGGCCTATCTGGGTTTCTGAAGTGTCGCGTGAGACTCCCCACATCCTTCCTTTTTCCTTTCCCGGCTTTTTGTTCGGACAGTAATCGCTGAAGCGTCTATCCGTCGGTTGTCAACACATTACCGTAATCGACTTTTTACGAGGGCATCAATTTTACTTCAGTGAAGATGTATCGCCTGAAATCTTTCAATAAAATTGTTAAAATTCGGTATGTTATAATATTATGGGTCAAGGAGCCAATACATGAGCATCAATCGAGATAAAGTGATGACGCTGAAAGATGCGATCAAAACGTATGTCACAGATGGATGTCACATATCGATCGGCGGATTCACGGTCAGCCGCAATCCCATGGCCGCCGTCTTTGAGATCATGCGGCAACGAAAGAGAAATCTTCATTGTTATGCCCATTCAAACGGTACGGGTATTGACGAGCTTGTCGGCGGCGGATGTATTTCAAAGCTTGAGATCGCCTATGGGGGAAACGGCAAGGCGGCCCCGACTTGTATTCGTTTTAAATCAGCCATTCAAAACAGAGAGATTCTTTTCGAAGATTATTCGAATTACCAGATGTCTCTTCGCTTTCATGCCGGCGCTATGGGTGTTCCATTTATTGCGACACGATCCGGATTAGGGACGGATATTTTAAAAAAATGGGGATTTTCTGAACAAATGAGGAGTAAGGATCCGAAGTTGCCTGATAAAAAAATTGAAATCATTGATAATCCTTTCAACGGATGGGCAGGCGCTTCGAAGGTGGTGCTGGTTCCGGCAATAAACCCCGACATCACAATCATTCACGTTCAGAAAGCGGATAAGTATGGCACATGTAGGATCGAAGGGCTGAACTTCGCCGATGTCGATCAAGTTAAGGCATCGCGAAATGTCATCGTTACCTGCGAAGAGATCGTCGATACAGATACGCTGAGAGAAAAACCTGAATACAACCAAATCCCGTTTATTCATGTAAGCGCTGTTGTCCATGTCCAGTACGGCGCATATCCCTCCGCATGCTACAATTATTATGATTATGACCCCAAATACTTGAGCCAGACCAGCAAATTCGCCAAAGACGACAGGTTATACGAAGAATACCTGAAAAAATTTGTCTATGGTGTGAAAGACCACCAGGAACTACTGAATCTCATAGAAAAAGAGCAATTAAAAAATATTTCAGCGGACAAACGCACTGGATATGCCACCGGTTTGGACAGGCGATAGGCTGGGCGCTCTTGTAAAAAGTTGATTTGGCGACGGTTTTGTAAAAAATTGCGCAGGCAAGGCACGCAAATTCGCAAGGAACACGGCGTACTTATGGTACGCCGTGGCGTCGGAACATGCAGCGCTGGCGCGGCATCCGGACTTTTTACGAAGCCGCCGGGCTTCGACGGGGAGGTGAAAACGATGGAATACACATTGAAAGAACTGATGACGATTATGGCGGCAAGAGAAATTCAGGATGACGATATCGTCTTTTGCGGCACTGGAATTTCCATGGTTGCGGCCATGGCCGCCAAACATATCAATGCTCCGAACAGTATCATTTTTTTCGAAACAGGAGCTATCGATTCAAGGCTTGAAGAGGTGCCCATGGCGGTTGCAGATCCGCGAGTGATGTTCGGGGCTGCATCCAACAGTGGTTTACTGGAGTCTTTTGCAACCATGCAGAACCAAATCACGGGCGGTCGCGTCATCGGTATATTGGGTGCAGCTCAAGTCGATAAATACGGAAATCTGAATTCCACCTGTATCGGTGATTATTTTCAGCCTCAGATTCGTTTCTCCGGAAGTGGGGGCGCCTGCGATGTCGCATCATTTGTGCCCAGATGCCTCATTTTCATGCAGCACGAAAAGCGAAAATTCCCCATTATGCTGGATTATCTGACCAGTCCAGGCTATTTGGACGGCCCCGGCGCCAGAGAAAACGCAGGACTGATGTCTGGTGGCCCAACAGCAGTCATCACCAATCTGGGGGTGATGTATTTTGACCATGACACCAAAGAAATGTATCTGGCATATTATTATCCGGGAGTTTCCCCTCAAACGATTCTCGACAACATGGAATTTGGGGTAGATATTTCGCGTGCGAAAGAAGCGGAATCACCGACAGAGCATGAGTTGAAAATCCTGCGGGAAACCGTCGATCCCCACAAATTGATTCTTTAGTCGATCTTTATGCTGGATATGCGGATGTCTGGCCTGATAAGAGCGGGGAAACAGTCTATATGTTCTCCCTGAATCCGTGGCGCACATCAGGAATAACTTACGCAG
>DAIEFO010000300.1 GCA_027325475.1 Desulfobacteraceae bacterium
TGTTCCACCCGAACCCCTATCGCCAGTGGTTTGGGCTCGATCCGGATTTTTTTTCGAACCAGCAGTTCGAAGATATCACGCGCCGAATGGCCGGTCGCCAGAATCAGCGCATCCGCAGCTATCGTCTCTTGATGATTGATCTGAACGCCTCGAAATTTGTCTCCATCCGTCAGAATGTCCGTCACCCACGCATCGAAATGAATCCTGCCGCCATGCGCTTCGATAGCCTCTCTCATGGCCCTGACGACACGGGGAAGCCGGTTGGAGCCGATATGGGGATGGGCGTCCACCCGGATATCCTCCGGAGCGCCGAAAGCGGTCAGCAGGGAAAGTATCTGATGGACATCTCCCCGTTTATGTGAGCGGGTATAGAGTTTGCCATCCGAATACGCACCGGCCCCGCCTTCTCCGAAACAGTAGTTGGAATGCGGGTGGACGATGCCTTCCACATGAAGCCGCCGGATATCCCTGCGCCGTGAAACAACATCCTTTCCCCTTTCCAGAATGATCGGACGAATGCCATGCGCCAGCAGTTCCAGCGCTGCAACATATCCGGCCGGCCCCGCACCAGCAATGATCACCCGATGGTCTGTGGATATGGGCCTGAATTTCACGGCCTCTGGTGTTTTTTTATGTAACGGTTCCCCGGAAAACACCTCTATATCCAGTAAAAAACGGGGCCGTTTTTTGCGGGCGTCAATGGACTTTTTCAGGATAACATAGTCTGTATGTGCATCTGCAGGCAGATTGATCCGCCGCAGAACCAGACGCCGGACGGCCTCGGGATCGCCGATATCATCGGGGTCCACGTAAAGTGAAATGTGGGTGTTCATTATCATGGGCGTCTCTTCCGGCGTCACAGCCCCATATGAAAGCCAGACGCCGGAGAATGTTCAAACGGCTGGCGGATTGCCTTAACTCAACTCCGCCATCTTGCGGGCGATTTGGGAGAACGCTTTGGATACCGGAGAATCTTTGTACGTCTGCTGATAGGCGCATCCGGTGTCTCCGCATACCACCACCTTCTGGTCAAACGGGATCTTGCCCAGAAATAAAATACCGGCTGCCGCCGCTGTTTTCTCGCCGCCGCCGGAACCGAACAGATCGATATGTCCGCCGCAATGGGGGCATGCATAACCACTCATGTTTTCGATCAGGCCGAAAATATCCATCTTGACCGTTTTACAGAAACTGATGGATTTGCGGACATCGGCCAGAGACACTTCCTGCGGGGTCGTGACGATGATGGCTTTGGCGTCGGAGATGGTCTGGGCGATGGTCAGCGGTTCGTCGCCTGTGCCCGGCGGTGAGTCGATGATGAGATAATCCAGCTCTCCCCAGTCCACATCGCCGATGAACTGCTTGATTGCCGAATATTTGACCGGACCTCTCCAGATGATGGCTTCATCTTTTCCGGACATCAGCGATTCGATGGATACCACTTTAAGATTATCCGAATATTTCATGGGGCTCAGTTTCTGATTTTCCGTTACACCGAGCATTCCTTTGATTCCGAGCATTCGGGGAATATCCGGGCCGTGCAGATCGACATCCATCAATCCTACCTGAAACCCCTGATCCGCCAGTGCGACGGCCAGATTGACCGATGTGCTGGATTTACCGACGCCGCCTTTGCCGCTCATGACGATAAACTTGTGCTTGATTTTACCCAGCGCGCCCGTTACGGCCGCATCCTGGTCAGCCTGCTGATCTTTTTTCTTTGCGGATGAAGGGCATCCGCCTCCTGAAATATACTCCATCGTTTTTTTCTGCCTCCTTTTTTCCGTAGCATGTAAGATAATGATATAAGTATAATCCGAATCACTGCGGATACAGTTCAGACAAGGATTTCCTGCCTGTAATAGCCTCTTTGATTCCCAAGTCAGAAGTATGGTGACGAAAAGAGGGATGTCAACAGAAAAAAGGACGGCTCATGACTTCGATAGGTATGATCTGGCGCCGATAAACCGCTGTTTGTAATATCGGGCGGACAAAGAGTCTGACCGGATTTTTTTGCCCCTTCCCGGAGCATGAATGAATCGTCCGTTGCCGGCATACACGCCGACATGGGTTACAGTTCCCCATTTGTTGCTTGAAAAAAATACCAGATCACCTTTCTTCAGATGATTTTGGGGAATCGGATAACCGGCGGCGTATTGTTCTGTGGAGGTGCGCGGCAGATGCAGCCCGTTTAACTGATAAACCGTCATGGCCAGGCCGCTGCAGTCAAACCCGGTGTCCGGAGAGCATCCGCCCCACAGATAAGGCACGCCGATGAAACTCCGTGTGGTCTGGACGAGCTCGTTTCTCAGGTATGAAGCCCCTCCCAGAGCGGCCTGACGGTTGACGGCATATTCTTCCGGGCTGACAATATAATAAGCCTCGATGATCCCGGATGCCTTTAATCGTTTGGCTTCCTGCAGCGCTGAATTTCGGGTATGGAAATTTCCAAAGCGTACCTTGAACAGCCCTGCATCCGATTTAAACCAGGTGGCGTCCAGTCCTTTCGACGTCAGAATATCCGCCAGATGGGCGGCGTTTTCCGCAATTGAGAATGCGCCGGCCTGAATGGTGTATCCCATGTGCTGTAAATGTGTTACAGCAGGCGGATGGGGGGCATACGCCCTGTACGCAGCGGGCTGTGATTCATATCCCGCGCATCCTGAAAGCGCTGCGGTCAGCAGCACGATCATCAGGGGAATGAACATCGGATGGTGAGATTCCGGATATTTCTGGTGCATTGACATTTTCAGGATGGTTTTGTAATAATCACCGGATGACTCAAGACAGACGGCGGATTCCATGACAGAGGATATATATAAAGTTCAACTTGAAAATATTTTTGAAGGTCCGATGGATCTTCTGGTGTATCTGATTCGGAAAAACGAAGTGGATATTTACGAAATTCCCATTTCTCTGATTACAGACCGCTATCTGGCGTATATCGAATGGATGAAATCCA
>DAIEFO010000301.1 GCA_027325475.1 Desulfobacteraceae bacterium
GTAACGAACAAGGTCAAAATGAAAGTTCCTGTTTTTACAGGCGCGCTGGGAAGCACGGATATCGCCAGAAAAAACTGGGATCATTTTGCCATTGGCGCAGCCATCAGCGGGATCGTTCTGGTTTGCGGTGAAAATGTATGCGGTATCGATCCCGACCTGGAGCTGAATAAAAACGGCAAGGTGTCAAAATCACCGGAAATGGCTCGGCGAGTTCACGAATATCGAAAATATTATGATGGATATGGTGATATTCTGGTGCAGATGAATGTGGAAGATACACGTAACGGCGTTGCCGAATATGTCATCGAAAAACTGGGAGTCGAAACCATCGAATTAAAATGGGGACAGGGCGCCAAATGTATTGGTGGTGAAATCAAGGTCAATTCGTTGAAGCGGGCTGTCGAGCTGAAAAGGCGCGGCTATATCGTGACACCCGACCCGGATATTCCGGCAATTCAGGCTGCTTTCAAAGCCGGTCAGATCAAACAGTTTGAGCGTCATTCACGCCTGGGGTTCATCGATCAGGAAGGTTTCATGAAAGAGGTGGCGCGTATCCGGAAAATGGGCGCCAAACGCATCACGCTGAAAACAGGCGCTTACCCGATGAGAGAATTGGCGATGGCGATACGCTGGGCCAGCGACGCGGGGATCGACCTGTTGACAATTGACGGCGCATCCGGCGGAACCGGCATGAGCCCGTGGCGTATGATGTGTGAATGGGGGGTTCCTCCCATCTATCTGCACGCGATGGCCTATGAACTTTGCGAACGACTGGCCAAACGAGGCAAGCGTGTTCCGGATATCGCTTTTGCCGGCGGATTTTCTTCAGAGGATCATGTATTCAAGGCGCTGGCTCTTGGGGCGCCTTACTGCAAGGCGGTATGTATGGGAAGAGCGTTGATGATTCCGGGCATGGTAGGGAAAAACGCAGAAAAATGGCTGCGCGGAGAAGACAAAGGACTTCCGACATCTGTTGCCCGTTATGGAAACACCAAGGAAGAGATTTTTATGAATTATGAAGTGCTGAAAGAAAAATACGGCGCAGATATCGAATCTTTTCCGCTTGGCGCCATCGGCATTTACAGCGCCGTTGACAAACTCAAGGTCGGTCTCCAGCAGTTAATGGCCGGGTCCAGAAACTGGGAAGTCAACTACATCAGCCGGCAGGATATTTTTTCACTGACAGAAGAATGCACCCAAATCACGGGCATTCCCTATGTCATGAGCGCGTACCGGGACGAAGCTCTGGCAATTATTGACGCCTGATCGCAATCGCAGAAAAAATGATTTTGAGTTTGGCCGGATCAGACGGATGTCGTAATCCACAAAAGACGGACTGTTTCTGATCCGGAATTTTTCCAGCGGGATGGCGTTTTTCTGTCCAGGTAGATGATATCTCCCGCCGTGGCAGTATAGACCGCGTCATCGACAGTCAGTTGAAGTTCTCCTTTCAACAGATAACCGATTTCATCGCCCTTGTGAATCATGAAATGTCTGGGCAGTTTCGCTTTAGCATGAATATCCACCAGATATATCTGCGTTTTGGCGTCAGTTTTATAGCCGGTCAGATGCCAGCCGGTGATGGCGTCACGATTCTGGTCCGCAAACTTGATTTCAACACCGTCGTTCGGCGTAAAAACGATCTGTGACGTTGAGGACATTGTGTCCTGAAGCAAGTGTCCGGGTGATATCCGCAGGATTTCCGCCATTTTCAACAAGGCCGGCAGCGACGGATAAATCAGGTTGCTTTCAATCTGCGAGATCGTACTGGGTGTAACTCCGATCTGGCGAGCCAGTTCGGTCTGGGATATGCGCCTCTGAATCCGCATATCTTTAAGACGTTCGCCCAGTTCCAATCGCTCATGAGCGGTTGTTTCCGAATCAAAAAGCACCTGATTGTCCCGTATCCGGTATTCCTGAGATTGATGAAGTCGTTCCCGGTTTCGTCTTTCAGCCTTGACCACTGTCAGCGCCGTTTTTCCCCGTTTGACCGATAAATCGATCACTACCTGGGCAATCTGATTGATTTGCGCCCGAAGCCTTGAAGAATGCGCTTTTTTTTCGATCACCCAGTATGCCACCGTATTCAGTTCATACAGTCTGGGACAGGAGTGGGCATAAAAATTCAGCAGATGCTCCTCCCCCTTCCACAATTCCTGCATACCGGTCAGACTTTCAAAAATAAAACGAACATCGCCTTTAAGATTCGCATGAACGGAATAAAACATATCCATTACATCAGTTGCGTTTTCCGGATGCTCCACGCGAATAATGTGGTGTTTGCCGGAAGGCTGTTCACGCTCATAAAATTCCATGAACACCGAAGAACCAGCGCCTTTTCCACAGGTGAAACAGTCGATGATCGTTAGTCCGGGATTATCAGCCAGGGTTCCCAATTTATCCATCAAATTTCGAGGAGACCGATCAAAACTGACATAAATAATGTCCTTGTTCAGAGACTGAGATGCCTGTAAAAAATTCAGGCAAAAAATCCCGGCCAGGCTGCCTGCATCATCATACCATATGATGTTGTCTCCGATAAAAAGACCTCCGAGCAGGTTGTCCAGAAAAGGAATGCCTGAGGAGATCGTTTCAGATGAACCAGGTAATGTTGAATTCATATAAAAATTGTGCCCTCATAAACGCCTATGTGATTTCCGACGATCTCCGATATGGTATCAAAAATTGATGCCCTTCACAATTCGGATAAATTCATTCAAAAAAATAGGAGGGTTGATTCTTTTCAGAAAAGCGGCATGCCAGGTGAGTGGCAACCCGTTCCGGGAAATCGGCAGGGCGATGATGTCCGGGGAGGAAAGAGAACTTCTGACTGCCCATCCGGGGAAAACCCCCACGCCGAAGCCCGCGGCCACCATATCGATGATTGCCTGAGGTTGACCTACTGTCATGAACCGTCCGGGTTCGATACCGCGAGGTTTCAATGTGATTTG
>DAIEFO010000302.1 GCA_027325475.1 Desulfobacteraceae bacterium
CAGTTGAAAGCGGAAAAACCCGGAGGATTTGCGGATATTATTGGCCATGATACGAAAATGCTGGAGATTTTTCATCAAATCCGCAATGCGGCGGCATATGATTATCCGGTGCATATCTCCGGTGAAACGGGAACAGGAAAAGAACTGGTGGCTGCAGCGCTTCATAACGAAGGCCCCCGACGCAACGGGCCTTTTGTGCCTATCAATTGTGGCGCGCTGCCAGAGGGACTGGTTGAAAGCGAGCTTTTCGGACATGTCAAAGGCGCCTTCAGCGGCGCCGTCCGAGATAAAAAAGGCCGCTTCGAACTGGCGGATGGCGGCACCGTTTTTTTGGACGAGGTGGCGGAGTTATCCAAGCCTGTCCAGGTAAAACTGCTGAGATTCCTTCAGGAAGGTGAGTTCGAACGGGTGGGCGGAGAAAAAACCGTGTCGGTAAATGTCAAAGTCACCAGTGCTACCAACAGGGATCTTAAAAAAGAAGTCCAGATAAACCATTTCCGGGATGATTTATACTATCGCCTCAATGTCATCCCTATCCACCTGCCGCCGCTCAGAGAACGCAAAAACGATATTCCTCTTCTGATCGAACACTTTCTGCAGGAAGCCGCCCGCAGAAACGGCCAGAAACCCTGCCGTATTTCTAAGGAAGCATTGTCGCTGATGATAACGTATCGCTGGCCCGGTAATGTCCGGGAGCTTCAGAATGCTGTTCAGTATGCGGTTGTGAAATGTCAGGGAAGGTTGATTACTCCTCAGTACATTCCTGCGGAAATTACATCTCCATCTGGCAGCGTACTGTATTCTTCAAAAAAGCTGGATGATATGATGGTAAAATCCGCGCTGGAGCGTTCCGGCGGCAATAAGGTTCAGGCGGCAAAACTGCTGGGAATCGGTAGGGCGACGCTGTACCGTTATTTAAATCTGAGCCGATAAGACACCGAGGACAGCCTTGCGATTGTCCTCGGCGGCTTTGCATAAAACAACAATGAATATCAGGCCGCTTCCATGGAACGGCGATCCGCCATATCCACCAGAACGCGTTCGCGGGATTTGTCCAGCCCCAGCGCCTTGCGTTTCTTGTCGATGTGCGCAATCATCATTCGGGCCATTTCATACGGATCTGCCGTAAATCCCCATTTGCCCAGCCCCATTTCTTCCAGCCCTTCGAACAAATGTTTGTGGAATCTGGTTTTCTCGACAATCGGGAATGTCACGCCAAACACCGTATAAACGCCGGATGCGACAAAATACTGACCGATAGCGATGGCCTTCTCGCTCATCCATTCAGGAGCTGCGCCGGCGACCGGCAGGCTGGCGATACTGTCTCCGAGACCACCTTCCCGTACCATTTCAGATGCAGCGACCAAGATGCGGCTGTTGTCAACACATGCGCCAAGCCCTAAAACCGGCGGCATGCCGACAGTTTCACAAACCTCTCTGAGACCAGGACCTGCCAGAACGGACGCCTCAGGAATCGTAAGTCCTGCCTTGGCCAGCGCAATCTGGGAGCAGCCGGTCTGAAGCACCAGCACATCGTTTTTGATCAATTCTTTCACCAGCTCCACATGCACCCAGTCTTGCTTGACCCGGGGGTTGGTGCAGCCGACAACACCGGCAACGCCCCTTATTCTGCCATTGATAATGTTATCGTTCAAGGGCGTGTAACTGGATCTGAAGCTGCCGCCCAGCATGTAGCTGATATATTCATGCGAAAACCCGTGAATGCCGGTGTTGACAATTTTGGGAATTTCAATAGGCCGCGTTCTGTTTTTGAAGCGGGTGATCGCCCTGATGACAATTTCATCGGTGCACGCCCTGGCATCATGATCGTCAAAAGCGATATGCTGAGCACCTTCGATTTTGCATCGGGAGTTGGTGGTGAACATGAATGTGCCATAGCATTGGGCAACTTTGGCGAGCCCCTGTTTGATACATTGAACATCCACACCGATAGCATCCACAGCACCTGTAACCAGCACTGCTTCGGTGGACATAAAGTTGCCGGCATGAGGAACGCCGTGACGCACCATCATTTCCGCGCCGGAACAGCACATACCGACAAGATTGATGCCTGCTGCGCCTGCATCTTTAGCTGCCTTGATCAGGGAAGGCTCGTTCACGGATTCGAGAACGGATTCAAACAGACTGGGTTCATGTCCGTGAATAATGATATTTACCTGATTTTCTTTCAAAACGCCCATATTGACTTCAACGCATACCGGGGAAGGCGTGCCGAACATGATGTCTTCCAGTTCAGTCGCCACCATGGATCCGCCCCATCCATCCGCAAGCGCGGTACGACTGAATTGCAGCGTGATATTCTCGTATTGCTGATCCACGCCCATATGAGTCCGGTGCATCATTTCCATAATTTCCCGCATGGCGCCTCGTGGAACGATGCCAAGTTTCCTCCATGTTTCAAGAGTTTTGGGGGGAACACGTTTCGTGAACGGAATTTCACCTTCAATCTGAGTATAAGTTTTTTCCAGTTCAGTATATAGTTCTTTGGCGATTTCCATAACCGTTTTGCCTTCAACATCAATGCCGATGGATTTGGCAACGTTTTCCAGTTTAACAGTATCTTTGATTTTGTAGTCGGTAATGTGTCCGTTGACAACTTCACGAAACAAATCCAGGATGGACATGCCGTGATCGGTATGAGCCGCTGTGCCGCTTGCAACCATCCGCGCAAAATTTCTAGCCTGAATCGTATCGATGTCCGCACCGCAAACACCGACCTTGCTGTAAGGATCCTTGGCATTCAGCCGGCATGGCCCCATTGAGCAGTGTTTGCAGCACGCAGAATCCGCACCGATGGGACAGGCTTTCATGTTGGCGGCGCGATCAAATGCAGTTTCGACACCATCGCGCTGCGCTTTTCGCAGCATCTGCGCCGTGGCTTCACAAATGGTAACATCACTGGGATTGATTGCTTTCGGAGCG
>DAIEFO010000303.1 GCA_027325475.1 Desulfobacteraceae bacterium
CCATGTAGGCAGCGCTCATCAGTGGATCCGATGCGACGTTAAGGCCCACCTGTTTCATGCTGACCATGGTGCGAAGGCCGGTCAGGCTGGCGGTGTAAGCGATTTCAAACGCCACTTTTTCGTTGACGGCCCATTGGGCATGAAGCCGGATGCCGTCATTTTGACCCCATTTGACCAGCTCCGGCAGGATTTCGGAAGCCGGGGTTCCCGGATAGGATGTCGCCAGCGTACACCCGTTTTCGATCAGCCCTCTGGCGATTGCCTGGTTGCCCAGCATTAGATAGCGCTTGTTCATGGAACCATCACCTTTTTGCAGGTTCATTCAGTATTAAGGGTGTTGCCCGGCTTGATTTTTCTTCGAAATCCAAATGCCAGATATATCAGAAAGCCGATAAACGGTATGGCGGCAATGACGATCCAGATGACCTTCTCCCGCAGGCTGCCGAAATCTTTTTGCGCCGCATGGATGACAGCCCAGAGCGTCATCAGCAGAAACGGTACGCAGATTCCCAGTATCACTTTAATTGTGTGAAGGTCCATTCTGGCCTTTCAATATATCCGTGATTTTCAGCACGGTGTTTACATAATATTGGCTGTGATTGTAATTATAGATGACATCATAGGCTTTTTCCGGAGAAATTCCCGGTTTCCAGCCGAAATGCTTGAGGTAGTTGGCAATACTCATAATGGCGTCGCTGGGATCGAAAAGATCGATTCTGCCGTCATGATTTCCATCCAGGGCATACGTCAAAATGTTGCTGGGCATGAACTGGGAAATTCCCAGAGCGCCGGCGTAGGAACCATACATGGAGGTTGGATCCAGATTTTCTCTGGCGGTGTAGGTCAAAAATGCTTTGAGTTCCTGAAACGCCCAGGCGGACTTGGTTCTTGCCCGTTCTTCAAAGACAGCCTTTTCGGGTCTGCGGTCCGGGCGGATGGTGTCCCACACAACCTGCCGGAGTTCCGGGTCTTTTAAAGCCGCCAGCGACGACAGGGTGTTCAGAATAGAGGTGTTGCCCAAGTATGTCCCCAGACGGGTTTCAACCAGCATGATGGCGACAACAACTTCTTTGCACACGCCCAACGACTGTTCGGCGGCGTTCAGGTCTGAAAGGTGATTCTGCATGTATTCCCGAGCGTTCTGAATGGATTCGGGAGACAGAAACTGGTCGTAATTGACCCTGGCCTCGCTGTGGATAAAAAAAAGCGACACGGTGCGGGGTTCAAAATGCACCGATGGTTTCTGAAACAGGGCCTGCATTTTGTCGGCGCTGAATCCGTTTTCGGCCAGTCTGGTCTGAAGCGCCTTGAATGTTTCAGGGCTGTCTTCAGCCCTGACTGTAATTCTCTGAAACATCCATACGCCAAATGTCAGCAACACAATATATCCACAGCAAAAAACAAAGCGTAAAAAATGATGGCGGTCTGTCAACATTATGGCTCCTTAATGGCGGTACTGTAGCTGCAAACTGGATTCTATATCAAAACAGAAAACAATAATCCAGAGAAGATTTCTCTACGCTTCATGGAGCCCAGCCGGCATTTTATGAAGCCGTCAACATCACCGATAAGGATGAGTGACGCCGCAGTATGTCAAATCACTGACAAAAAATTTCGATAGCCGAATATTATCTGACTGATTTTATAAGTAGTTACTTTTGGCACTCATATTGCTTTGATGGTGATGAATGAATTTCTTCTCCGATATAGAGATGATGCCTTCGTAAAAAGTCGAATTTCGGACGGCTTCGTAAAATGTTCGCAGGCAAGGCGTGCAAATTCTGAGGAATGCAGCGTACTTGTCGTACGCTGCAATGATGAAGGGTGCAGCACAACGCAGCATGCGGACTTTTTGCGAAGTCGTCAAAGATGCTGAATCAGAAGAAAGACGAGGTGGACGATGGAGCTGTCAGCCAAAACAAATGTTGTGGGTCTCAGCCATGAGGACAGTTGTGAATCGCTGTGGACGAAAGGGATTTCCATATCGGTATCCGATATCCGCGGGTATCCCACGGGAGCTGAAACCGTGTGTGATGCGTCATGGCCCCAGGAAGCGCATTTCCTTCAGCATGTCTTTGAGATGGATGATAATGGCGCTGGTGAACTGGCATACAATGGCTTTCCGGGTAAAGATGATGACCGGCCTGCTACTGGCGCCGATATACGGGAGATGTCCGAGTCAATCATTGATTTCATAAAAATTGATGCCGGCAGCCAGCCGTTTCCGGTTTCCGAAGAAGGCATGTCTCTCTTAAGGCAAAATTCGCCGCTGGTCATGTACAACACCCGCCAGGAGCAGCATTTTCATCTTGAAATGATGCAGGCATTTCAAACTCTCGGCTATGAAGCCTATCGCCTGGTTCCCGGAATCGGGTGCCTGGCGCCGGTTCAGGCAGATGATTCAGACATATGTGATCTGAATCTGTATTTCTGCAAATCCGATCGGGCAAACAGGCTTTCGGCCAACGCATTTTTAATTCGTCAGAATATTGACATAACTGTCGGCGTCAGAACAGACCCTCATCTGTGGGTTGAGAATCTTCAGCGCTATCCCTATGTCGTTCAGATGGCGAGACTCTGGGCCCAATTCATCGTCGTGAACGGTAACGATATCCTCTGGCGGGTGCATCAGGAGGCTTTAAGCAGTTACGCCATTTCGCGCATGACGCAGTTGCCCCCTGAAGACAGGTTTCAGGCGTTGTACTGGGCATATTTGCTGTTAGAAGATATCCTTCGGGAAAAGGCGACTTTTTCACGTTTGATGAGTCTGGCGAGGGTGTCTTCAGACCTGGGGTACCGGGAAAGAACGTTCAGTGTTGTAAAACGCCTCCTCCAGATGCTGGACAGCCGTGAGGAGGTATCCGTGAATGAGCCGTTTCTGGCGATTTCCGAGCGGTTCGAGCGACTGGATCCGGGTCAGAAAATCGGGGACTGGT
>DAIEFO010000304.1 GCA_027325475.1 Desulfobacteraceae bacterium
GGAAAAATCCAGCAGGTTTTTGATGATTTCACCGGCGCGTTCCGCCTGGCTCAGAACATCACCGACCAGTTCCCTGCCCTCTTCAGGAAGCACCGGCGCATAGTCTTCCAGAATGGTCTCCGCTGTCAGGGAAATGTTGTTGATCGGGTTGTTCAGCTCATGGGCAATGCCTGCTGTAAACGTTCCGATCGCAGCTATCTTCCGGGACTGCACCAGTTGTTCCTGTTTGTTTTCAAGCTCCCCGGCCATGCGGTTAAACGCATAGATGAGCATGGAAATTTCATCTCTGGCGTTCTCTTCGTAATCTATAGGACGAAAATCCCCCTGAGCGACCCTGTCCAGCGTGCGGCGGATTAAAGCCAGGGGTTTTAAAATACGGTTGAAGAGCAGTTGGATGATCAGCATGGACAATATCACAAAAATCGCCAGAAATACGAACGGCAGCCCAAGGATTCCTGTCAGCGCCAGATGAATCCGCTCCCGCTTGAGTGACAGAAGTTTTTCCGCAAAATCGCCGATGACCTTGCCTTTCAAGCGAATCTGCTCATCCTGTTTTTCGCTGATCATATTGTCTTTCTGGGATGCAAAGGTTTCGATCATGGTTTTGTAATCCAGGAGGTTCTGCTGAAACTGCCGGTATTCCTTGCCGATGACACGCGCAATGTCCTTGTTCATGTGGGTGGAAATTTCAAGGGCTTTATTGATGTAAATGATGTTTTCATCCAGACTGCCCCGGTCATGATAAAAAAGAAAATTTTTCTCGTATCGCCGGGCCTCCAGAATATCGTTGAACATATCTTCAAAATATTCGCCGACCGTAAATTTCTGTTCGATCGTGATAATACTCCACCAGTCAAAGATGGTCAGCGCGGCTACGGACGTCAGAAAGATGGCAAACACCACAATGATTTTGCCGCGAATTGTCATGGATTTTAAAATGGACATGGGCATCATCCTTTTTCAGGAGATCGGACAGACCCCGTTTTCATATTACGGTCTTCCGTTCATAAACGCTATCAGCGCTTTTCGGACCTCTTCAATCACGGGGCTCCAGTCTCCCCGATCGGATTGGCGAAACAGCCGCATCACGCCGGGATACCAGGGTGAATCGCTGCGGTCATGCAGCCATCGCCAGTCGGCCCGATAGGCCGGCAGCAAGACCCAGCATGTCTTTCCCAACGCGCCGGCAAGATGGGCGGCAGCCGTATCCACCGTGATAAAAAGATCCACCTGCGACAGTATCGCAGCCGTATCTGCAAAATCGGTTATATCCTGGCCCAGGCTGCAAATGGGAAGATCGTTATCCGCAACGGCCACCCCTTTCTGAAGGCTGATGCAGCATACGCCGGGTATTTTTCGCAAAGGATCCAGAACGGATATATCCGGAAGCGACCGCTCGATATCGTTGTGGTGATGAGGATTGCCCCGCCACATCAGCCCCACGCGAAAGCCGTTATCGGGCAGACGCGGCTTCCAGAAAGCGATGCGCTGCGAAGATGCCTCCAGATAGGGAAGCCGGCCTGGAATCTCTGACATATACGGCTGAAAATAAAATGGGATACTCAGCGGCACCGTCCAGTAGTCGTGCTCGTGAATCTCAGAAACCTCGCTGAGCGCCAAAACTTCGTCCACATCTTCCAACGTATCCATAACGTGTTTCAGCGGCGTTTTGCAGACATAGGTGATGCGAAGCCGCCATTGTTTTTTCAACCGGGGCAGATATCTGCAGAACTGAATTTCATCGCCGAAGCCCTGCTCCTGCCAGACCAGCAGGGCTTTTCCGTCCAGGGGTTCTCCCCGCCACTCAGGGAACGGCAGCTCCGGCACAGGAATCTGGCTGCCGGGCAGTTTCGCCAGAGAAACCCCGTTGCCAGGCAGCCTGGGATCATAACGGGACTCATGGTGGAGCCAGCCTTCGGCAAACCGTCCTTCGGAAAGCAGCAAAAACCCCAGATTAAGACGGGCCAACGGGTATGTTGCATCTATGGCCAGAGCCTGCCGGAAATACTGCTCCGCGAGTTCATAGCGTTTCTGATTGGTCAGAAACACGGCGTAATTGGAATACACATACGCGCTGTCAGGACTGAGCGCCACAGCCTTGAGATAATGTATTTCAGCCTCGGCGGCACTCCCTTTCCGATTGGAAATCAGGTTGGCCAGATTGGAATGAATTTGTGCGGAATTTTCGTTGAGCTGAAGCGCGGTGCGCTGACACCGCTCGGCTTCCTCTTCCTGCGTTCCCTGCTCCAGCACAAGCCCCAGATTGGAATAAGCCTCCGCATTACCGGCATCCAGAGAAATGGCTCTCCGATAACAGTGCTCGGCTTCGGCGTAGCGTTTCTGATCGGCCAGCAGAATCCCCAGATTGGAACAGGTTTTTGAGTTGCCGGGATTCAGTGTGATCGCTTCAACATAACAGCGCTCCGCCTCTTCATAGCACTTGCGGGAAGCCAGTATTGCCGCAAGATTGGCAAGCGCTTCGGCGTTGCCGGGATTTGCGGCGATGGCCCGACGACAGCACTGTTCAGCCTCATCCTCCTGCCTGCGGGAAGTCAGCAAAACACCCAGATTGGTAAGCGCTTCTGAATAGTTGGGATTTATGGAAACAGCCTGACGGTAGCACTGTTCGGCATCGTCCGGACGATGCAGGCGTTCCCACAGGAGGCCGAGATTGTTATAAGCAGCCACATTTCCGGGATCCAGCGCAATTGCTTTCTGATAAAATGCTTTCGCCTGTTCATCCCGATGCGAGCGCGCATACAGGAGCCCCAGATTGAAATGCGGCGTCGCCGCCGATGGGTTTAACCTCACTGTCTGCCGCCAATACCGCTCAGCCCGCGCCTGATCGCCGGCAATAATGGCGCAGTCTCCCGCCATATTGTACAGCCTCGCGTTTCCGCGGTCACCCTTCAGAGCT
>DAIEFO010000305.1 GCA_027325475.1 Desulfobacteraceae bacterium
ATACTCCGCATTGAAAACCACATTGTCTGTTTCGATGGTCAGATTGCCCACACCGGTGATGGCGTCTCGCGCATTTATCGTCAGATTGGCCAGAATCTGATCTATCTGCACCGGATCCATTCTGATCTGCCAGACCCCGGCTCCAGGTTTCCAGACCAGGTCTATATTCTCTCCGATCAGTCGGGAAAGCATCTTCAACATGCCGGCGACCGTCGTGTTGATATTCAGTAATCTTGGGCTGATAGTCTGCTTTCAGGCAAAGGCCAGGAGCTGCCGGGTGAGGTCCGCGGCGCCCCGGGCGGCGTTTCGGATTTCGACCAGGCTGGTCAAGACAGGACTTTCCGGCTCCGCATCATCCAGCGCCATTTCGGTAAACCCCAGAATTGTCTGAAGTTTGTTGTTGAAATCGTGAGCCACACCGCCTGCCAGTCTTCCCACAGACTCCATCTTCTGCGCCTGAAGAAGCTGCGCCTGAAGTTTTTCACGATCCGCCTCGGCCTGTTTGCGCTCGGCGACCTCGATCTGAAGGCTGTGGATGCTGCTTTCGAGTTCCTGGGTGCGCTGGGCGACCAGCGTCTCCAGGTCTTTCTTGTTTTGAAGCAGGAGTTCTTGCTGCAAACTGTTTTCAATGGTCAGGGCGATGATATTGAGGACATTTTCGATGTAGGGCCTGATTTCGGCGAAGTAATCCTCCTGCGTCGTTCTGACCAGCAGCAGCCCGTACAGATTGAAACTGGTTTCGATGCGCAGACAATGAACGCCATGCTTTTGTCTGAATTTCGACAAAAACCGTTCACATTCGCTCTGGGTTCGGGTATTGTCGGACAACTGGCGGAACAGACGCTGACAATCTTCATCCGTTACCGCCAGATATCCGCTGTGTCCGGCAAAAAAGTTGCCTCTGATAAACATACCGACGGCATCGAACCCCGGAATTCCAGACAATCCCCGGCAGACGAACCGCGACATGGCCATGTCGTCTTTCATGACATGAAGCGTGCTTTGAAGAAGGATGATCTTTCCGAGAATATCCGGATCCGCAGGCGGCGTCATGGCGCCTCGTCACGCTGATGTTGAACCGTCTGACGGTGGATGCGCTCGTTGTATTCTTTCAGAAATATTTCTGGCGCGACATAGCACGGATTCTTTACCAGTTGACCCCGCACGATCATCATGGGATGGACGCTCAGCAGATCCATGAGCAGCGCGCCATCAAACCTTCTGGCGTCATACTGGCATACGGTTGTCAGGGGATGCGCCTCCAGGATATCGTTCAAACTGGCCTCGTACCCCAGTAGTTCTGAAACTGTAGCCCTGCCATCGGTCAGCGCCCAGGACATTTCACCCGCGCCCCGCGCGCCGGCATAACCTTCACAAATGGCGTTGTCATAGTAATCTCCGACCATGCCGAGCATGAACTCTCGTGAAAAAATATCTCCGGGACAATGCGCATAATGCCCTTTGGTCAGGTCGAAGTCTTTTTGCTTTTTCTCCACATCCACGCCAAGTTCCAGCAATTCTTTCCGCATGTCGTCCGGTGAAATATCATCCACCAGGTACAGCACTTTTTCGTTGTCCAGCAGCCCCTGCTGCAAAAATTTAGACATGGTTCTTTTTCTTTCGACATCATCGTTGTAGATATAAACGATGTGGTGACCTTCCTTGAATTTTTCTTCTGAAAAGCCCAGTGATATGTAACGGTTTCCGCCAGTCATATCGGCCTCCTTTTGAAAAGAATTCAGATAATTGATTGGACTCGAAAATAGCGGCGCATTGTTTGTGAAGTTCACCATTTTCAGTCAGAAAATTTACCCTATCACGCCTGATATTCACAATCAACAGATCGTTGCCGGCATCCGGTATAGCGGGCGCAGTAAAACTGTTCTGTCTGGTTTCGGTTGATAAAACAGTTGGGTAAACTATCGAAACGCTATGGACACAGTTGTACAACGGCTGTCCGACCGGCGATATCGCCGCCAGCGATTTCAACGGAGACGGCAAAGCGAATGTCGCCGCCTGCTGGGGTTCATATGGCCTCTACTGGCTGAACACCGCCACTTCCCAGTGGACCAAGATAACCGATTACGCCCCCGTCAGCCTGACAGCGGGCAACGTCACCGGCAACTGATCGTTTTCATAAACCTCTCAACGCCGGTTCGGAGATTTGTTTCTCACGAAGTGAATCTCCGAACCGGCAGCACCCGTCTCCCGCCATTTTTATCTTTTACCCACCGGGTTCCTGTGGTATTTTCCTGATCTGGTTGTGTTCATCCCCGTTTTTCTCAACTGCCGGAAAACCAGAACGATTTTGAGATACATCCTGTCCGTAAAAGAGGCCCCCAATGAAAAGACGCATTCTCTATGGTTCCGCCAACTATGAAGATATTATCGCCAAACATGGTTATTTTGTGGACAAGACCCATTATATTCTTGCGTTTTCGAAAAATAATACTTGACATTTAAAATACATTGAATTTGGCAATCCCATTGAACTGAACCAGCGCCCATGAAAGGTTCTATCGAAGTCACCACCCCGCCCTTCGGGCACCCCTCCACCGGAGAGGAATCAAGTAGCGGGGAGACGGTGAAGAGTAAATTCCCCTCCTTTGGAGGGGTGGCAGGCGAAGCCTGACGGGGTGGTGTCTTTGAGAAATACAAAGCGCTACATGTCGCTGCCCTTCAATCCCAAGCTGAAAGAGCGTGTCAAGGAGCTTTGCAAAGCCGGTATGCTGCATGAAGTCTTGTTGTGGCACTGGTTCAGTTCAATAGTCCAACCATCTGGATAAATTAGATGATTTCAATCCCATTAAATTGAACCAGTGCCAAAAAGCTGCACAAGCAATTTAAATGCCAAACTGACA
>DAIEFO010000306.1 GCA_027325475.1 Desulfobacteraceae bacterium
AATGTGACAATCGTTTCTTTTTCAATAGTCGATAGAGACTTGCCTTGAGTGCTCATGTTTTCCGCTCCATAAAAACGATACCTCGGGAGCGATTATACTACATGATTTTTTATAAAGTATCAAGTCATTTGACCGGCACTATAATCATTTCAAAATCTCCTTACTCGTTGTGCAGACGCCTGTGCGCCGATTCAGTGAGATATCTATTTCTGACCATAATGCCATTGCGCTAAAAGGCGTTGCTTTCTTGCTTACAGAAGCTCCAGCAGCTCCGTTGGATGCTGAATTACCGCCGCAGCGCCGTTCGCCAGCAACTCCTCGCGGGTGCGAAATCCCCACAGGGCGCCCACCGGAAACATCCCGGCGGCGACAGCCGTTTTCATGTCCGTTCCGGAATCTCCCAGATATAATATCCGCTCCGGAGCCACCCCCAGTAATTGCGCTGTTTCCAGGGCGCCCGCCGGATCGGGTTTGCGGGGAACCTCTGGCCTTAATCCAAGAACAGATATAAATCGCCACTTCGACAGCAGTTCCCGAACACACTCCACCGTAAACGGATGCGGCTTGTTGGATAGCACGGACATACTGACCCCGACATCCGTCAGCCTGTCCAACATCTCGGGAACACCGTCATACACCCGGGTTTTGACCTTCCAGCTCTGGTTGTAATCCGCTAAAAACGCGTCGAAAACTTCCCTGTATATATCGGAATGCCGGACGGATTCCGGCAAAGCGCGTTCCACCAGCACCGCCGAACCGTCACCGACAAAATAGCGGTAAGCGTCAACAGGATGTTCGGGAAACCCGAATCGTTTCAAAACCCGATTGACGGCATCGCCCAGGTCTTCCAGAGTATCGAGAAGCGTGCCGTCCAGATCAAAAATAACTGATAAAAATCGTTTCAAAAAGCACCTGCCTTATGATGGCAGCCTTCCTGTAAGGAGCTCCAGCTTCAGGCCGCCATGGTAGATGGGATGAAACTCCCATCCGGAAATTATTTGCTGAATGTCAGTGCGTTCCGGTATCACCAGAGCGAATTTCCATCCCCGGTAATCGCTTTTCAGTTTCTTCATGATGTCATGAATCAGAGCATGACTTTCCCTGCGAACACCCATCCGTTTCCCATACGGCGGATTGATGACCACAACGCCGCTTTCACAGGTCATGCCGGCAGGGTTCAGGTCTAAAAAGTTGCGCTGAATGGTTTGAATATGCCGCAGCGATTCATGGGTATTCACCAGTTCATTCAGACCGTTGCATGCATCGAGAGATGTATCTGAAGCGAACACCGGACATGGGGCCGGATTGAAGTTTTTTTCAGCCTCATTCCGAATATGGCGCCACTGGCTGGGTCTGAATCCCGGCCAGTTCATCAAAGCAAAAGAAGACCTGAACCACCCCGGTGGAATGTTCCGCCCCATCAGCGCGGCTTCTATGGAAAATGTGCCTGAGCCGCACATGGGATCGATCAGCGGTTCTCTGCCGGTATATCCGGCCAGCATCAAAATGGCGGCCGCCAGGGTTTCCCGCAGTGGCGCTCTGCCGCCTGTGGTTTTGAGTCCTCGTTTATAGAGCAAATCGCCGCTGCTGTCCACGGAAACCTGAAAACAGTCGTCCATCCCGCGTACCAGAATCCGCTGTGAAGTGACCTCCGCATCTCCGGCAGAGCGCCCCGCAATTTCCCCGGACAAGCGGTCGCGGATACTGTTTTCCAGAATGCCGGCGATAGCATCCTTATGATATAGACGGCAATGATGGGTGGTAACGTGAATCTGAAGCGCAGCATCCAAAGGCAGATACAATTCCCACGGAATGTCGGACAGTTTTTTACTCAGGCGGTCAAAACGGGTGGCCACAATGGTTCCGATGCGCATCAGAATTCGTGTGGCCGTCCGTGAATACAGATTGGCGATATAATCGTCATAGAGCTTTCCCTGAAACGCCACGCCCCCAGACGCAAGCCCCGGTGCGCCGCCGATTCCGGGCGCTGATGTCAGTTCCTGATGACAAAGACGCTCGAGTTCCGGCGCTGTAATGACAAAAAAATCATGTAACCTTCCTGATACATGACGTTTTACACGTTTTTCAAAAGAAGACACCACCTGCTCTCACCCCGCATATTATAGATATTGTATTTGCAAACAGACTGATTATACTTACGCCCGTTCATGCTTCCGCCCCCGGTTTCAGGCGAACACCGGTGATACCCCTGCGGCAGGCGTATCCATATACTTTTATTCCGATACTGGAACACAAACAATGATAATCATCAAATGGATTCAATATTGTCACGCACCACCCGCTTTATCGGCACATTCCGTATGCACTTCAACTGATAGTGTTTATCCCAATGGTTCAATAACAACAAGGAGTCAATGATGATTCATGTCGAAAATCTGACGCGGTACTACGATAACTTCTGCGCTGTGGACGGCATTTCTTTCGATATCCAGAAGGGGGAGATACTGGGATTGCTGGGGCCGAACGGCGCCGGAAAAACCACGACCCTGCGAATGCTGACAGGATATCTCGAACCCAGCACCGGACAAATCAAGGTTCAGGACTATATCATCGGGCCGGATACGCTCGAAATCAAAAAACGGATTGGTTATCTTCCGGAATCCGCGCCGCTGTACCATGATATGATCGTATATGATTATCTGGAATATGTCGCTGAAATCCGGGGGCTGGACACCGCGAAAAAACAGACCCGAATTAAAGAACTGGCGCAGTTGTGCGGCCTGAACGCGGTGATGCACAAAACCATCGGAGAACTTTCCAAAGGGTATAAGCAGCGGGTGGGGCTGGCGCATGCACTGATGAACGA
>DAIEFO010000307.1 GCA_027325475.1 Desulfobacteraceae bacterium
TCGTTTCCCGGCGTAAAGATCATGTCCTCAACGCCTGTCAGGGTTTGCGTCCAGTTCGCAGGCGCCTGAGGATCCACTTGAAACGACGTTATGGATGCCCAGGTTTTGCCGCCGTCCTGTGATTTGTACAGCCTGTGCGGCCAGTTTTCAGGGTGCGACCCTATCAGCACCACACTGGGATCGTCCGGCGGTACAGCGATGGACTTGTAGTCTTTGGGAGGGGGGCGTAATGTCACGGGACGATTGCTCCAGGTGCGGGATTGCGGATTCCAGCAAAACAGCCCGGCGGTTTTTTCGAGCCCGTAGAGGACATTGCCGGAAGCGGCAATGTCCTGAATATCGAGGTGCCCCTGGGGCAGTCCTTCCTGTTGGGGAATCCAGCGCCCCTGTTTCAGAAAATAGACGCCGCGGGAAGTCCCGGCGTATAAATATCCGTCATAAACCGTCAGCCCGTTGACCTTGCATCCGTCAAGGCCCTGGATATGCCGGGCCGGCGTTTTCAGATTACTCAGCGGAATCTGATAAACGCCATGAGTATCGGCGGCGATCCACAGAGATTTTTGGGTAAAGAGCAGCACCTGGCTGCCGAAAAAGCGGGATGGATAGCCAATATCGCCGGAAAGCTGCTCCCAGTGATCGCCGACGTTCTGATAGAGGCCGTCATCCGTGAGCACCAGCACCTGATGCGGTTCGGAAGGATTGACGGCAATGCCGGCCACCGCAAAACCGTTCAGACCCTTTCCAAACAAACTGAAATGGCCGCCGCCGTCCGAGCTTCTGAAAATACCCGCAACATCAGAACCGACATAAACATTCTGTGGGTTGAACGGATCGACAGTGACAGCCGTAAATCTGCCGCCGCCCCCGTAGCCTGCCGGCGTCCACACCACCCGAAAAGGCATCGCGCCGGCAGCCGCAGCCCAAATCATCAGTGATGCTGCAATGGCGAAGGATACCGCGCAATGCAGAAGTGGGTCTTTTCGCTTTGCCATTATTTTTTGAGCTCCTGCTTCGGATGCAGATTGTAAGATCGTCTGCCGTACAGGGTGGCACTGTACTGGACAAAAGCGTGTTCGACTGGATCGTAACCCTTCATCCAGACAGATCCGGAAATAAAATTGGAGTAAATGTTCAGCTTCAGGCTGCCGGCTCTGGCGTTGATCAGCGTGGGCAACGCCGTTTTTTCGGCGAATTTTTTACCCTCGTTTCCGTACAGTTCCAGAGAACCGGTGTGTTTCAGCAGTTCCGGACTCATAAAGACAAAAAACATAGGTACCTGCTTGATATACGTCTGTTTGATGTCGCAAGTGATTTCACTGGCGATTGCCGTCATTTCGGAGTTATCGGCATTCCAGAAAAAGCTGTTTCTTGAATTTTTTTTGGGAAATCCCTGAATAATGATCTGATAGGGATGGGTGCTGTAAGGCGCCGGTGGCATCAATGTCAACAGCGCCTGTGCGCCGGAAAACGTTTCGTTCATGACAATTCCGGAAATCTGCAGCAGATACTGTTTGGGGAAATTCGTAGTATCCAGCAGGGTGTCGTCCGCAAATGCCGCGGCGGACGCCAGGACGAGCGCCATGACAGTAATGATGCAGCGGAGGCGATATTTCATAGCGATCTGCCGGATGCGCCTGCCTGGCGGGATTGGTGCCAGTTCCATGCGGTTGAAACGGTGGCGCGGATATCGGTAAAATCGGGTGTCCAGCCCAGGAGAGCACGTGCCTGATCCGCTTTGGCCACCAGGATCGACGGATCCCCGGGGCGCCTGTCCGCGATGCGGTAATGGACAGACTCTCCCGTAATTTCCTGAACCGCCTGAATCACTTCCATGACCGAATATCCATGTCCGGTTCCCAGATTGACGCAGAGATTCCGGCAGGATCCGGTCAGAAATTTCAGCGCCAGAACGTGCGCGCTGGCCAGATCGCTGACATGGATATAATCCCGGATCGCGGTGCCGTCCGGCGTTTCGTAATCGGTTCCATAAACGTCGGTATGAGAGCGCTGACCAAGAACCGTCTGGAGTATGATGGGGATCAGATGGGTTTCAGGGTTGTGATCTTCGCCGATCTGTCCGTCCGGATCCGCACCTGCGGCGTTGAAATACCGCAGGATAGCGTGTTGGATGCCGTAAGCGTTTCCATAGTCCTGAATGATCTGCTCCATCATGAGCTTGCTGCGGCCATAAGGATTGATGGGCAACTGCGGATGATCCTCGGAAACAGGCACTTCCTTCGGAATACCATAGGTGGCGCAGGTGCTGGAAAAGATGATGCGGTGACAGCCATGACGCCGCATGGCGTTTAAAAGTGAAATGGAGCCGGCCACGTTGTTCTGGTAATATTTGGCCGGGTGCGCCACAGATTCGCCCACATAGGCGAACGCCGCAAAATGAATGACAGCGGCAGGACGATATTCGGAAAAAACACGATCCAGCGCCGATGCATCGGTGATATCACCGGTGATGAGCGGCCCCCATTGAACCGCCCAGGGATGGCCATACACCAGATTGTCCAGCGTGACGGGAATATATCCCCGCGCCGCCAGCGCTTTGCAGGTATGGCTGCCGATATAACCGGCGCCCCCTGTTACCAGAACGGAATCTGTCATTGCAATGCCTCTTTTCAGAAAAATACGGAAGAAACGGTTCCACGCCGTACTGGATTCTATAAGCGGATTGCATCCCAATATTCAAGAATTTTCTTGAGATAACGAGAAAAAACGCCGTCCGAAATGGGTACGGCGTTTATAAGGAGGCGGTAAATCGTCGGAGAAATGAAAGAGAAGAAGAGATAATGACGACCCACCCGCTGTAA